>CAIKJM010000444.1 GCA_903827735.1 uncultured Rhodanobacter sp.
ATGCCGAAGGTCACGAATGAAGGCAGGTTCTCGCCCAACCAAGGTCGATCAGTTGCCGACCTGCTCCAGCTTGCTGTGGCGCATGCCGTAAGCGAAATAAATTACGCAGCCGATCGCCATCCAGATCACGAAGCGCTCGTAGGTGATCCACGGCAGGCCGTAGATCAGCACCGCCGAGAACACGATGCCCAGCGGCGCGGTGAACCAGACCGCGGGCGTGCGGAAGTTGCGCTTTAGCTCGGGCCGGCGCACGCGCAGCACCATGATCGAGGCACAGATGATGATGAAGGCGCTGAGCGTGCCGATGTTCACCAGCTCGGCCACTTCGCCGATCGGCAGCAGTCCCGCGACGATGGCTGTAAACAGGCCGAGGATGATGGTCGGACGCGCCGGCGTGCCGAAGCGAGGGCTGACCTTGGCGAACCAGGCCGGCAGCAGGCCGTCGCGCGCCAGTGCGAACCAGATGCGCGCCGCGCCCAGCATGAAGGCGAACAGCACGCTGGTCACGCCGATCACCGCCGCGACGGCAATTGTGATGCTGAGCCAGTGCAGGCCGATCGACTCGAACGCGTCGGACACCGAAGCATCGCCGCCGAGATGGCTGTAAGGCACGATGCCGGTAAGTACCAGCGACACGGCGATATACAGCACCATCGCTATCGCTAACGACAGCAGCACGGCGCGCGGCAGGTCGCGCTGCGGATGCTTGGCTTCCTCTGCCGCGGTGGTCAGCGTGTCGTAGCCGAACACGGCGAAGAACACCACGCTGGCGCCGGTCAGAACGCCCTGCCAGCCAAAGTGACCGAGGCCCGTCGTTGCATCCACTACCCGTGCCGGAATGAACGGATGCCAGTTCGCGGTGTGGATATAGAACACGCCCACGCCCACCACCAGCAGCACGCCGATCACCTTGATCGCCACCACAAAGGTGTTGAAGCGCGCGCCCCACTCGGTGCGCAGGGTCAGCAAAATCGCCACCGCAATCGACACGCCGGCGGCAATCACGTTGAAGCGGTGGCCGTCGCTCGGTGCGGCGATCGCCTGCGCGCCGTGCGTGCCGAACATCTGCTGGAGATAGAACTGCATCGTCTGCGCGCTCATGCTCTGCTGCGCCCATTCGGGCAAATGCACACTGGCCGAGGCCAGCAGCACCTGCACGTAGCCGGACCAGCCGATCGCCACCACCGCCACCACCAGCGCGTATTCCAGCAGCAGATCCCAGCCGATGATCCAGGCGACGAACTCGCCGAGCACCGCGTAACCGTAGGTATAGGCGCTGCCGGTCACCGGAATCAGCCCGGCAAACTCCGCGTAACACAGGGCCGCGCAGGCGCTGCCCAGACCGGCGATGATGAAGCTCAGCGCGACGGCCGGGCCGGCGTTGACCGCCGCCTGCTGGCCGGCCAGCACGAAGATGCCAACGCCGATGATGCCGCCGATACCAATCGCGGTGAGCTGCCAAAGCCCCAGCACGCGGCGAAAATCGCCGCGCTGGCCGACTTCGGCCTGCAGCTGTTCGACCGACTTGTGGCGCAGCAGTCTGCTAAGAAAACGCATGTGGTAGTCCCCGGAAACGAACGGCGATCATAGCGAATCGCGCCGTCGTTGCCCGCATGGCTTCCGACACGGGCACAAACGCGCAGGTCAAACCGCTGCGGCGCCCGTGTGCACCGATTGAGCCCGCTGACCACCTCGCAGCCACGGCAGCGCCAGTGCGCTGAGCCCAAATAGCGACACCATAGCCAGTTCCATATAGCCGTCCAAATGGACAATGCCGAACCACCTACCGCTGAGCGCCGGCACGAGCGCCGTTGCCACGACCCGTACGCCTTCGAACCACAGCGCCGACACACGCCCTTCCATCAGCACACCCAGCACGCACAGGCTGGCGACCAGATAGGCGGCATAGCCGAGCAATAGCGGGAGCGAGCCCGTGGGCACGAGTGCGAGGAAATGCATCGACATACCGAGCAGCAAGGCAAACTGCGCAACTAGATAAACCGTAAGGCCGCGCGACATCGGCGGGTCATAGCGCGGGTGATCGATAGCGAACGCTGGCTTGGGAAAGCGCGCCGCCACGTCGGCCGGTCGCCAGCCCGGCGGACGAAACCACAGCTGCAGCTTGTCGCGCCAGCGCTCGGCGTGCCACGCGTCCTGCGCCATCGCCCAGTAGACCTCGGCGTTGGCCCACAGCGGGTTCCAGCTCTGCAGCGGCGAGCGCGTGCCGAACACCGGCGGCTCGCGGTCGTCCTCTTCGGTAAACGTACCGAACAGCCGGTCCCACAGAATCAGGATGCCGCCGTAGTTCTTGTCGAGGTAGCGATCGTTGACCGCGTGATGCGCGCGGTGATTCGACGGCGAGCAGAACACCCGATCGAACCAGCCGAGCTTGCCGATCTCGCCGGTATGCACCCAGAACTGGTACAGCAGATCGATCAGCGCCACGATCACGAACACTTCCACAGGATAACCCAGCAGCGCCATCGGCAGATAGAACAGCCAGCCCAGCAGCACGCCGCTGCCGGTCTGGCGCAGCGCGGTGGTGAGGTTGTAATCCTCGCTCTGGTGATGCACCACGTGCGCCGCCCACAGCAGGTTGACCTCGTGCCCCATGCGGTGCAGCCAGTAATACAGAAAGTCGTAGAAGAGCAGCGCGCTGAGCCAAACGGCGAGGCTGTTAGCCGGCAGACGGAACAGCGCCAGATGCTGCGCACACCATGCGTACATGCCCACGCTCAGCAGCTTGGTGAATACGCCGACGATCTGCGAAATCACGCCCAGCCCCAGACTGTTGATCGCATCGTTGCTGCGGTAAGCCCGGTGCCCGCGCAGGCGCGCCACGACAAACTCGATTGCGATCAGTACAAAGAAGGCCGGAATGGCCCAGGCCATGATGCGTTCGGGCGTCATTGTTTTATGGAGCCTCTTTCATGGGCGAAGATACATTGCAGGAGCGCTGGCCGGGGCCGTCCATCAAGTGCGGGCGTGCCCGATGATGATAGTCCCGCGCATGCTGCGGTACGTGCTGCAGCGCCACAGGTTTCAACCGCACGCGATTGCCACCAAACTGCAACACCTGATGCGCAGGATGTCAGGTTGTCTTGCTGAATCCATCGAGGTAGTGCATGTTCCGACTCTTCACGACCAGGTCCGCCCTGAGTCCGCTGCGCCTGCTGGCCGGTTGCCTGTTATTTGTCGCCCTGCCGCTGGCGACGTCCTTTGCCGCCACGCCAGCCCATGGCCCGGCGCCGGCGCGCCGCGTCATCGTATTTGTCTGGGACGGCATGCGCCCGGACGCGATCAGCGCCGAGGACACGCCGAACCTGCTGGCGCTGGGCGCGCGCGGCAGCGTGTTCGAGGACAACCACTCCACCTACCCCACCTTCACCATGGCCAACGCCTCGAGCTTCGCCACCGGCGCGTTTCCCGGCACGATCGGCTTCTATGGCAACCACTTCTGGGCGCCAGGAGCCAAGGGCTCGGATGCGAAAGGACAGGTGGTGGATTTTCAGTCGCCGATCTTTACCGAGGACTACGCGATCCTGCGCGACCTCGACGCGCATGAAGGCCACGAGCTGCTGGAACTCCCCACGCTGTTCGCGACCGCGCGCAAGGCCGGCCTGAAGACCGCGCTGATCGGCAAGTCCGGCCCGGCGTTTCTGCAGGACTACAAGCTCGCCAACGGCGACACCTCGAACAGCGGCCTGCTGCTGGACGAAAACACCGCCCTGCCGCTGGCCTTCGCCAAGGAGCTGCAAAAAGCCGGCGTCGCGCTGCCGAAGAACACCGCCAACACCTATCCGGCCAGCCAGCTGAACCTCAGCGAGGAAAACGACTCGCCGACCGAGCAGGGCAAGATGCTGACCCTGAAAGATGGCGCCAGCTCCGATGCCACCGCCGGCGCCGACACCACGCCGGATGCCGCCAACGCCTGGATGATGAAGGTGTATCTGGAGCAGGTACTGCCGCAGCATCGCCCCGACCTCAGCATTGTGTGGCTGCGCAATCCGGACACCACCGAACATCAGTACGGCGTGGGCTCGCCGGAATTCCACCTCGCGCTGAGGGCGCAGGATGCCCTGCTCGGCCAGCTCGAGGACAAACTGAAAGCTCTGGGCATGGATCAGACCACCGATATCGTCGTGGTGTCCGATCACGCGCACAGCAATATCGCCGGCCCGCGCGACCTGTTCCCGCTGCGCCAGATCAACGATGGCCGCGTCACGACCATCGACAACGACTGGGGTTACTCGGTCTCCGGCGGCGTGCGGCTGGCCGATGAGCTGACGCGAGGCGGCTTCACCGCCTTCGACGGTGCCGGCTGCATTTACGCGCCTGTGATGAGCGGCCTGAAAACGGATGGTTCGCAGCTGCATCCAACCCGTTTCGACGACGACGGCCGCCTCTGCGGCAAGCCCGGTCCGTACACTACGCCGAGCTACAAGCTTCCGGATGCATTACCCAAAGGCGCCCTGGTAATCGCGTCGAACGGGGGCACAGAATACCTCTACCAGCCCGAGCACGACGCCGCCCTGGTCAAGCGCACGGTGCGTTTTCTGCAGTCGCGCGAATACGTCGCGGCGGTATTTGTAGCCAAGCGCTATGGCAATATCCCCGGCACGTTACCAGCCGAGAACGTACACCTGGAAAACGCCGCGCGCGGGCCGGACATCATCATCAGCTACGCGTGGGACGCGAACGCGAAAATCCAGGGCTTTCCCGGCACGGAATACGCCAGCCAGTCCAACGAGCGCGGCGAGCACGGTAGCTTCAGCCGTATAGACGTCCACAACACCCTGCTCGCCGCCGGGCCCGATTTTCGTCAGGGCTTTCAGGACACGCTGCCCAGCGGCAACGTCGATCTCGCGCCAACCATCGCCGCACTCATGCAGCTGAAGCTTCCCACCGCGCAAGGTCGCGTGCTGCGCGAATCGCTCAACGGCACCCTCGCTCAGCGCATCGACGCCTACAAGGTGACGCCGACCTCGCTCCGACCCGCTCAGCTGGCGACCGGCCTGAGCGCCCAGCGCGTCGATGGCTCGCCGCTGGCCGCCCGTCAGTTCAGTTTTGTCCTGCAGATGAAGCAGCTGCAAATGGAAGGTAAGACCTGGACGTATTTCGATCAGGCCAGTCCCGAGCGACAGTGAAGTATCATGCAGCAGTTCTGCCAGATCCTTCCGATCTGCTGTCGAACCCCGACCTGAAAGGCAGGGGCACGAGGAGCTGACACCGGGACAGCACACTGCAACCGTTGGCGATGATGCCGCGGCAGCGGAGTGCAGACACCGCCCGTTGCGTCGGAGGGTGAGCAGACACGCAGCCACCTGAGAGAGGGCCGACGGCCATGAGCGACATTGAAAATGAGGAACGCGACGCCGGCCTGAGCAGCCTGCTGCGCGGCGTGAACGAATTCAGCCACCACGTCTTTCCCGAGAACGAGGCGCTGTTCAGCAGCCTGGCCAAGGGACAGTCGCCGCATACGCTGTTTATTACCTGCGCCGACTCGCGTGTGGTTCCGGAGATGATCACCCAGACGCAGCCAGGCGAGCTTTTCGTCTGCCGCAATATCGGCAATATCGTGCCGGGTTACGGCGAAATGCTCGGCGGCGTTTCCGCCGTGGTCGAATACGCCGTGCTGGCGCTCGGTGTGCGGCTGATCGTCGTCTGCGGCCATACCGACTGCGGTGCCATGAAAGGCCTGTGCAATGGCACGGCCTCACTCAACATGCCCACCGTCGAAGCCTGGCTGCGCAACGCCGAGGCGGCGCGCAGCGTTGTATTTACGCGCCAGTTGGAACCTGCCGACACGGTGCAGGCTCTGGTCGAAGAGAACATCAAGCTGCAGTTGACGCATCTGCGCACGCACCCATCGGTCGCGGCGGGTATCGCCAAAGGCCGGCTGGAACTGCAGGGCTGGGTTTACGACATTGAGCATGGCCAGGTGCGCATATTCGACGAGGCAGACGGACAGTTTCAGTCGCTGGACGAGGCGACAGCGCGGATTGAGCAACGCGACCGCTGATGATTGTTCCTGGCCGCATCCGCCCCAGGCAGATTCTTCAAATCCTGCATTACGTCGGGCGTCCGCTGGCGCTGCTGTTCTGCTGGGATGTGGTGGTGACCGCGGGCTATCTTGCCACGCCGTACAAGTTCGACTTCCCGGCGCTGCCGCTGTCGCTGATCGGCTCGGCCATCGCCGTGTTTCTGGCTTTCCGCAACACCACGGCGTACGCGCGCTGGTGGGAGGCGCGTACCCTGTGGGGCGCGCTGGTCAACAGCTCGCGTAACTTCGCCCGCGAGCTGAAGATGCTGCTGCCTCCGGGCAGCGATGGCGTTCGCGCCGAACTGGTGCAGCGCCACATCGCCTACGTGCACGCGCTGCGCCTGCATCTGCGCAAGCAGTCTCCTTGGAGCGAACTGCAGCAGCGCCTGGCTGCCGGCGAGCTAGAGCAACTGCACACAATAGCCAACGTGCCGAACGCGATTCTCGATCGCAGCGCGCAGATCATTGGACGGCTGGAGGGGCTAGACAGCATGAAGCTGGCGGCGCTTGCGCGCACACTGGGCGATTTTTCCAACGCCCAGGGCGGCATGGAACGGATCAACAACACGCCCTTTCCTCGGCAGTACGCCACCTATCCCGTGGTGTTCACCCACGGTTTTTGCCTGCTGCTGCCGCTGGGCCTGGTCAGCTCTCTCGGCATTTATACGCCGCTCGGCTCAACTGTCGCCGGCTTTCTTTTCCTGGCGCTGCTGCAGATCGGCAACGACATGCAGGCGCCGTTCGCCAATACCGAAAACGACGTGCCGCTGACCAGCCTGACGCGATCCATCGAAATCAATTTACGCGACGGCCTGGGCGAAACGCATGGGTTGAAGCCGGTCGACGTGGAAAACGGCGTGCTCTGGTGAAGCGCCGCTTTCGTTAGCGATAGCCCTTCGATTATTAGTTGTCCAAAAAAACGCTCTTCCACATCGAAAAAGCTGACCCGGTTTTCACCGGGCCAGCTTTTATCCATTCCTATTTGTTGGATCAGAACCGCACGGTCGCCGTGAGCATGGCGGCGCGAGGTGAGCCGGGCAGCAAGGTCTGGAAGGTGCCGGTCGGATCGTTGGCCACAAAGCCGTTGGAGCCGATGGTGGCAAAGTAGCGCTTGTCCAGCAGGTTGGTGACGTTGAGGGCGATTTTGAGATCCTGCACCACGCCGCCGAGCTTGCCGAAATCGTAGGCAGCCTCTGCGTTCATCAGCCAGAACGATGGCACCGAGGCGTCGTTGGTATAGGTGTAATAGCGCTTGCCGGTGTAGTTGGCTGATAAACGCAGATCCCACGGGCCCGGCGTCCACGCCAGCTCGGAGAAGAACAGCTGCTTTGGGCTGTCGACCACGGTCTTGCCCTTGGTCGGCACCAGCGTGGTGCCGTTGAGGTAATCGTCGTCGTAGCGCGAACGGTTGTACGACAGCGAGTTATTCCAGTGCAGTTCGGGATCGAGCTTGAAGTTGATCGCCAGCTCAGCGCCGCGACTGGTCACCGAGCCCACATTGGCATAAGCCGCCGGACACCCGACAATCCCCGCGCACTGGGCAATTTCCAAAAGGCGGTTGCTGAACTTCACGTCGTACAGCGCAAGCGAAGCCTGGTAGAAATCATCCGAATGACGGAAGCCGCCTTCAAACGTGCGTGACTGCTCGGGCTTGAGCGTCTTACTGAAAACGTCGAAGGCCACCTGCGTCGTGGCCAGCGGACCGGTGATGCCAGCCTGGTAGGCGGCAATATTCTTCGCATACGAGCCGAACAATTCGTTGCCACCGCCGAGTTGAAAGCTGGCGCCTGCTTGCGGAAGGAAATTCTTTTTCGCCGTCAGCTGCCCGTTGGCATAGCTGCCTGCCGTTCCGTAGGTAACGGTGCCCGGTTCGTTGACGCCGGTAACCTTGCTATCAGGGGCCTTGAAACCGAAATCGATCGCCAGGCGGTCATCCATCAGCTTGATGCTGTCCTGAAGGTAAAACTGGCGCGTCGTAGTTTCGAAATGCTGCTTGAACAGGCGCAGGTTTGGATCGTTGAGGAAATAGGTGTCATCAACCGGTCCGGTGATGTAGTAGTAATTGCGCGACACGTTGAGGTTGCTGTCCTCGTACCAGAAGCCGCCCTCGATATGATTGATGCCAAGATCCCAGGTCAGCGCGGCGGTGACGCCCGCCCGATCGATGCCATATTCGGTGGTACGGATCGAGATCGGCGTCTCTTCCGGCGTGCCCGGATAGGAGGCCTGATACGGCGTAAACCAGTGACCCTGGCCGCGATCATTGTGATAGTAGGTGGTAGCTTTCAGGCGCACGCCGTCGGCGACGGCAAAGTCGCCGAACACGCTGGCGACGGTGTCATCGCGCAGGCCGCGAGCGTCATAGTACGCGTCATCCACTGTGGTCACACCACCGGTGTAGATGCCCTTGGCCGCATTCACCGCGCGCTGCCAATCCGGCGCATAGTTGTCCCAATTCCAGCCCAGATGCTTCTGCAGCGCGAGCGACATGTCCTGATAATCGGTTTCGTCGCGGCTCGAAGTTGTCAGCAGCGCACCAACCTGGTTATCGCCCCAGTTGTAAACCGCCTTGGCGTTGAACTGCTTCTGCTCCTGGTCGCCGTATCCCTTCCACTTGTCGGTGTCGGTGTACGCGCCAGAGAGATACATCGCAAAACCGTTGTGGTCGCCGGTATCCAGACGGGCATAGGTGCGATGGGCGCTGTCGCTGCCGAAGCCCTGCGCAACCGTAACGCCGTATTCGGGAGTGGGGTCGGAGGAGTAGAACTGAATCGTACCGCCCAGATCGCTGGTCGACGCGGTACCGAGCGAGCCGATGCCCTCGGCCAATTCAGCACCGCCGAGATTTTCGGCGATCAGCGCGCGACTGATGTGCAGGCCGTTCTGGTTGCCGTAGCTCATGTCGCCCAACGGAATGCCATCCAGGGTGAAGCCGAGGCGGTTCTGGTTGAAGCCGCGCAAGCTGATGCGGGTCGACCATTCGTAGTTGCCAAACGGATCGGCCGACTCAAAATGCACGCCGGGTTTGCTCGCCAGCACTTTCAGCGGACTGGTGCCCGGCGGCAGGATTTTCAAATCCGTGGGCGTGATGCGCTGCACCTGGCGGGTTTCGCCCTGACCAATGACCGATACCGCATCCAGCGTCTTTGTCTTGGTGGTGTCCGGCGCGGCGGCGGCCGGGACATCGTCGGCAGCCGCGGCGATGGTGGCGTTGCTGGATAAACCCACGAGCAGGGCGAGGGCGAGCGGATGAGGGATAAACTTACGAGCAGGCATAGACGTCCTTCGCGAGGCCGCACAAAGTTGCGGCCTCGACAGGGTGGAGTGAGGGATATCCGCCATCCTTTGGCAGCGATTTCGCATAAGCTTGCGATTAGTCTGTGTAATGCGCTTTACACCGATGTTGCAAAATTATGCGCCCGTCACCTGGGCTCGACGCCGCTATCTGACGCGGTTTCAAAAATGCACGCAGCCGCTCGCCCCGCGCGGCTTTAGCCCAAGGAAACGCGCGCGGAATTTTTCTTACGCTTACGGGGAAATGGCTACCGGCAGCGCATGTCCCTGCGCCTGCGGCAATCGGGCATCCATGAGCTGGGCCAGCGTTGGCGCGATGTCGCGCATGTCGATCGAGCCGAGATTCTTGCCCACCGCGATGCCTGGCCCTTCGATAAGAAAGGTGGATCGCATCTCCGGCGTGGCCGGATCGTAGCCATGCATGCCCAGAAAGTGCGGCGGCGCGGGCAGCGGCGCGTCGGGCGTTACGCCCAGCTCGTAGCCGATCTTCATCAGGACAAACCAGCTCGCCTTGTCGGTACCGCCCTGGGCCACCAGCTGATCGCGATCCAGTACTCGATCGATGTGGTATTGCGGATCATCTTGTAACTGTTTCAAAAGCGCGGCGACTTTGGCTTTCACCTCGGCATTGTTCGGGTCTTTCAGCACGATCGCTGCGCTGCCGCCGTCGTTCCACACCGCTGCCTGCCAGTCGGTGATCTTGCCATCCTTAATCGTGACCAGTCCGGCCTTGATGAAGGGCGCATAGAAATTGATGTCCTGCTTCACCGGCGCGAAGCCATGGTCGGAGACGATGGCAACCACGCCGTTCGGATGCACGCGC
This sequence comes from uncultured Rhodanobacter sp., assembly GCA_903827735.1. Classification (GTDB taxonomy): domain Bacteria; phylum Pseudomonadota; class Gammaproteobacteria; order Xanthomonadales; family Rhodanobacteraceae; genus Rhodanobacter. Next base: position 10,161 of record CAIKJM010000444.1, read on the forward strand.
TGCGCGGCAGCGACCAAATCACCGATGAGCACGTCGATGCCTTCCAGCGTTTTGCGCGAGGTCGGCGTATCGGGGCCAGTAGCGTGCTGCTCCGTGTCCAAAGCGGTGACGTACGCGGTCATGAACTGCGGCTTGCGCGTTTCCAGCAAATGGATCGCGAACTTCGTGCGGTTCTGGTCACCGGCCAGGCTCTCATCGATACCATCGGCGTACGGGCCGAGATCTTTTTCCAGCGACGGCAGCAGGCCGGGCGTGGAGAGTGCAGCCACCAGTTTGCGATCATCGGGCAAACCGGTGCGCCAGATCTGCGGCAGGTTCCAGTCCACCTGCGCGCCCACGCTAACCGGCCAGTGCACGTTGGCCGTGGTCAAGCCGGCCGCATGCGCGGCGTCCCACAAGGTCGGCACGCGGATATCGGCCGCGTACCAGTCCCAGCCCTGCTGGTTCTGATTGGTCGGGTCGAAGGTGAGGTTGCTGCCGATGCCGTGGACATACGGCGACACACCGGTAATCAACGTGGTGTGGCTGGGATAGGTCAATGTCGGCAGCACACCGCGCACGTCGTGGGCATAACTGCCCTGTTTCAGAAAAGCGTGCAGGTTCGGCAGATGCAGGCCGCGCCTCTGCGCGTCGAGCACGTCGGCCGGGCGCAGGCCGTCGATCGAAATCAGCAGCACGGGCTGCGGTGCGCCGGGCTGCGCGAAAGACGGTTGGGCCGCGGCGAGTGACAGGACGCCCAGCAACAGGGAGGAAAACAGAAGACGCATCGGAGGATTCGCAAGATGACAAAGAAGCTGCACATGCTGGAATGCCACTACTGCATTCTCGTGACACCCAGGCTTCGTTTATGCATTGTCCGATGACCGCTCAGCGGCGGTCCAGCGCCAGCCGACCGAGCGCCGGGTCGTCGGTAAAAAATGCGTCGATACCGGCATCGAGATACTGGCGAATCTCCGCCACCGAGCCGCTGGCATTGAAGGTTTTGGGATCGCTGCCCTGCCAGAAATTCTTTGCCTGGAAAAAGTTCTCCGGGCGGAACGTATAAGGATGCAGTTCCAGCCCGGCGGCGTGGGCATCGTGCACCAGCGCGGTGGGCTGGCCCAGCGTGCCGTCGGCCGCCAAGGGAATGATCGAGCGAATGTTCGGGCCGATGGCATCGGCATAGGCCGCGATATCGCGCAGGCCGGCGGGCTTCATCATGTCGTCGAAAGTGAGTTTTCCACCCGCCAGCACCACGTCGTAGGTCTGCTCCTTCGCATCGCCCAGCAGCTGCAGCAGACGGATGTTGGGGCGGCTATTTTGTGCGCCCTTGCCGCCTAGCTTGGTGCGCAGATAACGCAGGTTGGCGATTTCGAAGGACTGGATTTCCACCGGTGCCGTTTGCGTATACGTGTGCGCCGCCAGTATCGCGAGCACCTTGTCTTCCATCGGCAGGCCGAGCTGCTGGAAATAACTGCCGTGCTTGATTTCTGGGATGATGCCAACCGGATGCCCCACCACCGCCGACTCGGCCGCGACGAAGTCGATGATTTCATCCAGCGTGGGAATCTGAAATTCGCCATCATATTTTGTACTGCGAAGCTGCGGCAGTCGCTCACGCGCACGCAAGGTTTTCAGCTCGGCCAAGGTGAAATCTTCGGTGAACCAGCCGGTGATATCCACACCATCAACGCGCTTGGTGGTCTTGCGCGCGGCGAATTCCGGATGCGCTGCGACGTCAGTGGTGCCGCTGATCTCATTTTCATGCCGCGCCACCGGCACGCCGTCCTTGGTCATCACCAGATCGGGCTCGACGAAATCTGCGCCGTCGGCAATCGCTTTGCCGTACGACGCCAGCGTATGTTCCGGCCGCAGCGCACTGGCTCCGCGATGACCTATAACCAGCACCCTGGCGGCAATCGGCTTTTCAGCCGCATTCGCGTAAACGGACATGACCAACATTCCGGCAAGAACGAGAGGGGTCAAGCATAAGCGAGTCATGGCGCTGCTCCGATGGACGTCGCCGTGCATTCGACAACGCTGGTCAGGGTGGCAGGCGTTTATGGAAGTTTGTTGACTGTTGGGGCGTCCAGCAACGCCAAAAACCGCACGACCGGCCAGACAGCCCAAACCGCGCGCGGCACCGCCGTTTGCCCAACCATGAAGATGTAAATACACTGCTTATGGTGAACACGCCTTCAGCCATCGAACTGCCATGTGCGTGCGCCACTTTGCGCAAGGCTTCGCGCTCGGTCAGCCGTCTTTATGACGCGGCCCTGGCCGATGCAGGGGTCAGTTCCGCCCAGCTGCCGATACTACGGGCAGCGTCACGACAGGCATGGCTCCCGCTGAACGCACTCGCCGAGCAATTGTTTATGGAACGAACCTCGCTGTATCGCACACTCGCACCGATGGTCCAAGCTGGCTGGATCAAGGTAGAAAGCGGCCGCGCAGGGCCCAGCCGTTCCAAATTGGTGGCGCTCACCCGTAAAGGTCGAACCGTAACAACGGCCGCAAACGTGCATTGGGATGTCGTCCAGACACGTATTGTGGAATCGTTCGGCACACAGCGCTGGCAATCGTTGCAGAAAGATATTGTCGAGTTAGCCACATTAGGCGTATACCTCGGGGCGTAATTTGTTACGTAATAACTTTCAACTTGACTGCGTTGGCGGCATAAGTGCGCACGCTGGGCTACCGACCTTTTCGTCTTCTACCCATGCGTGAGCAAGTAAGGAACGTATTTTTCTGACCTTTACCGGATACACAGTGATGCCACATCGCTTCGATGAAACCAAACCGGACACCGAGATCGGTGACTTCATGGCGCTGCACTCCTTGGCACTGGCCATTGCCGATCACTCCGCCCGCTCCGAGATCGAGCTTTATTCGATGCAGATACTCGAGGCCGACGGCCGGCGAGTATTTGACACGCAGCAGCCGCGGGAGGAATCGGTCGATCAGGAAAGCCTTTCCATTGCCGCCAAAGCAGTGCGGTATATCGAGCATCGCGGCAACGCACTGCCGTATCGGCTACGGCGATCAGGCTCATTGGTGTGGTTCGAAGATCGCGACCGGGCTGCGTCGCTAGCTGGCTGACCCGACTAATTTCGCAACCGCCAGAAGTTCGTCTTCATTGATAGACGTGCAGCCGTCCAAACGTCCAGGCGTGGTACGAGTCGATCAGCCCCGGTATCTTGCAGTCGTCGTATAACCCGTTGCAGCGCGTGCGAAGATCGTGCAGCGCCGAGAAATACGGATCTTTCGGCAAGCCGGCAGCCTGCAGCACCATGCTCGGCAGAAATGCGATATCCATCATCGGATAGCTCGGCAGCGCATCGCCGGCGTAGTTGCTCTTCAGCATGTAATAGGTGAGAAAGTCCCGATATGGCTGTAGCGCTGGCGGCAGCGTGCGCGCCATCGGGCGGATCATGCCTTCAAACGACGGCTGGTGATCGCCGAAATGCACCAGCAGGGTCGGCTGCGCCCGATCCAGAAAATCGTGCTCGAGGCCGCGCATGGCCACGTCGGAATCGTGCAGGCGCGAGAGATATGCGCTGAAGTTGATCGTCGCCGCCGGCGACAGTCCGGTCAGCAGCCCGCGGTTGAACGGCGCCGGCAGCTGGGCCAGCGGCAGATCGTCATGCGGACCGTGCTGGTTGATAGTGAGAATCATGATGAAGACCGGCTGACCCGGCTTCTTGACCTGATCGTAGACTCGCTTGGCCGCGTCGAACATCTGCTTGTCGGTCTCTTCCCACTCGTCCAGCTTCAGTTCGTTGACGTCGTAAAGGTGATCGAAGCCGTACGACCGATAGGCGTTGCGGCCGTTGATGAAGCTGCCTTCGGTCGGGTAGATCGCGATGGTGAGGTAGCCCAGCCGACGCAGCTGCATCGCCAGCGCATCGCGCACGTGAGGAGCCAGCACGTAGGGCGCGTACATGCCGCCGGGGCCGAAAATATCCTGCGGCATGCCGGTCAGCGTGGCGAACTCGCTGACCCAGGTCCCGCCGCCAAACGTATGCGTGCGCAGCACGCCGGTGCCGCGCGTGCGCGCATCGCTCTGGAACATCGACAGATGACATTCCGGCACGCCGCAGGCGGCGAAGATAGACGGATCGAAGGTGCTTTCTTCCAGCACCTGCACGATATCGGGATACGGCGGATGCGCGCTGCCGGGCTCGCCCTGCGCGGTCGATCCCCACTGCTGCTCGGCCAGCGCATCGCTGGACATAGCCGGCAGATGCACGCGGGCGTCGTCGAAGTTGATAAAAAAATTGGTCAGCTGCGCATCGTCGGAAAGCTTTTCCCACACGCCGCGGTTGTGTACCTGGGCAAACGGCCCGCCCGGCAGCATGCAGACGAGAAAGGCCAGCACGCAAACCGCGATGCCGCCCGTACGCAGGCCGAATTTGGCGAGTGACCGGCGACCGACAAACAACCGCCGGTCCCAGCGCCACACCAGCCAAAGCACCGGCGGCACCACCACGCAGATACCGATGCTGAGAAGGTAGAGATGCGGGTAATGCCTCAGCGTATCGAGCAGGCTGGTGCCGGCGTAATAGATGAAGTCCGACGGCATCAGCGATTCTTCGAGGTACTTGATCTTCAGCACCGCCAGAAATTTGATCGCCGCAAACAGCGCGCTGCTCACCACCAGCGCGGTGGCGAAGCGCGCGAACGCGAACAGCAGCGCACCGAAGGTGCACAGCATCAGCGCGATGATAAAGACCTGCTGCAGCGCCTTCGGCTCCTGCATGGCGGTGGTGAACACGCAGAACGCAAACAGCAGCACGGCCGCGAGCGAGACGAAGCCGGCCCGGGTGAAACGTAACGACAGTCGTCGCATGGCTGGAAAATCCCCGGGACCCGATTGTCACCGCGGCGCCATCTTACGGATTTGTGAAGGCGGCGGAAGCTTGGCCGTCATCGCCGTTCCACTGGCGTTGGGCTGAGCGCCGCGCTGGACGACGCCGGGTGCGTCGGCGAACGGCTAGACTGCTCGTTCTTCGCCAGCGATGCCCCATGCCCTCTTCGTCTTCCTCCCAACGCGGCGCCGTGTTCGCGATGCTCGCCACCATCTTGATCTGGGCCTACAGCTGGATCGTGATGAAGCAGGTGCTCGCATACGCCGGCCCGTTCGATTTTGCGGCGCTGCGCTACCTGCTGGGCGCGGCCTTACTTTTCATTGTGCTGGTGATCGCTCGCCAGCCGCTGCGTCCGCCGCCGCTGCTGCTGACCATCGGCATCGGCGTGTTCCAGACCGCCGCGTTTCAGGGACTAGGCCAATGGGCGCTGCGCACCGGAGGCGCCGGCCATGTGGCGCTGCTGGCGTACACCATGCCGTTCTGGGCGGTATTGCTGGCATGGCTGATGCTGGGCGACAGACCCACGCGGCGGCATGTGATCGGACTGGCGCTGGCGGCCGTGGGGCTGCTCTGCATCATCGAACCGTGGCGGGCGATGGGCAGCGTGGCAAGCACGGCGCTGGCGATGGCCGCCGGCATCTGCTGGGCGGCGGGCACGGTGCTGACCAAGCGCATGTTCCTTCGACACAAGCCGTCGGTGCTCAACCTTACCGCATGGCAGATGCTGGCCGGTGGCATCGCCTTAGGCATCGTCGCCTTGCTAGTGCCGCAGCGACCGATCGCGTGGACCGGCGCGCTGATCGCCGGCCTGGCCTATAGCGTCGTCATCGCCTCGAGTATTGCGTGGTGGCTGTGGTCGATCGTGCTCCAGCGTCTGCCGACGACAGTCGCCAGTTTGTCGAGCCTGGGGGTGCCGATCGTCAGCGTGTTGCTGGCCTGGGTCATCCTGCACGAGAGGCCGTCGCTGATGGAGTGCGTCGGTATCGCCTTCGTCGTGGCCGGATTGGCGGCGGTCAGCGGCGTTGGCACCCGCAGCCGCGGCTGATCGCCTCACCCCGACCGATCCACACAAACCTGCGCCGATATTCAGCGTGCAAAAGCGGCTGCGGCGATATCATTGCCACAGACGTCTGTGAAGAATGCCTCATGCCCGATCTCTCCCAATTCTGGTCAAACGGGATCACGTGGCTTAGCCACCACGCGGTCACGCCGTTTCTGACCCTGCTGCATATCAACGGCTTGGCCGGTAATCCCGACGAGATTGCCGGCGCGCTGATGATCGCCGCATTGCAGGTGGCGATCATCGGGTTGATTTTTCGTCCGCTGGAAACCTGGTTTCCGGCGGAAAAATGGACCGATCGCAAGCTGACCCTGGTCGATCGCAACTATACGGTGCTGATGCTGCTGGGCATCTTTCCGCTGTTTACATATCTGGTGCTCACGCCGTTTAGCCATCTGTTCGGCGGTAGCGACACCGATACCAGCGACAGCACCGGCTCGCCGCTGGCGATCTCGCACCTCATTCCGTGGTTCGACCATCACCCGCTGCTGCTGTTTCTTTTCTATTACGCGATCTACGATTTCGTCTACTACTGGATGCATCGTACCCAGCACGCCCTGCCCTGGTGGTGGGCGCTGCACAGCATGCATCATAGCCAGCGCCAGATGAGCTGCTGGACCAACGACCGCGGCAACCTGATCGATGGCTTCATCCAGTCGATGGTGCTGGCCGTGGTCGGCCTGCTGATCGGCGTGCAACCGGACGAATTCGCCTGGCTAATGCTGCTCGGCGAGCTGGCGCAGAATTTCTCGCACACCAACGTGCGGTTCGGCTTTGGACGTCTATTTGAAAAGGTGTTCGTCGATCCGAAGTTTCATCGACTGCACCATATGCTGGTCGATCCAGAACGACCCAACCTGCACAACTGCAACTACGGGCAGGTGTTTTCGATCTGGGACGTGGTCTTTCGCACCGCACTCTACGGCGAGCCGACGCGACCGACCGGGGTGGGCGATCCGATCGTGGATGCCGACAACAACTACAGCCTGCTCGGCCTGCACTGGGTATCGACCAAGCGCTTCCTGGGCGCTGTGCGGCGCAAGTCAGGCTGGAAGCCTGGCGAGGTATCTTTTGCCGAGGATTACACGCCGATCCCGCTCAAAACGCTCAGCCCCATGGAGCTGCATGCCCTGCATGCGGAGCACGTGAAGCCAACGGCAGAGTCCAAGGCAGCAGCCGAGGCTAACCGGAGCTGTCCGACTGCCGAGGCTGAGGCAGCCTAGTCGCGGACTCGCACTACTTACCCATACTCCAGGGCAACGCCTGCAGGTCGACGTTACCACCGGTCAGCACCGCGCCAATGCGACGCCCGGCGAAATGCGCCGGCTGCTGCAGAACGGCAGCCAGCACAGTGGCACAGGAGACCTCCACGATGATGCGCAGCTCCGACCACAGCAGCTGCATGGCAGCGATCGTCTCCGCATCGCTGACGGTAATGATCTGAACGTCGTGCGTGTTCAACGCCGCAAGATTGCTCTCGCCAATCAGCGCCCTCAGCCCGTCGCAGACGGTATTCGGCACAAAAGTCGTTAGGCGTGCGCCACGCGCGATGGACTGCGCCGCATCGCTGGCGCCCCACGGTTCGGCGCCAAACAGGCTGAGCGAAGCGTCGATGCCATGGGCGGCGATGGCCACGCCGCTGGCCAGGCCGCCACCGCCTACCGGCGTGATCAAGGCGTCCAGCCCCGGCGCCTGCCGACACAGCTCCAGCGCGACCGTGCCCTGCCCGGCCATGACCTGGGTGTTGGCGTAAGGGTGCACCAACACCGCGCCGGTGGCGCACTGAATCTCGTCGGCCTTCGCTTCGCGCGCGGCCTGCGTGGGCGCGCAGCGGTGCAGCGTGGCGCCGGCGCGCTCGATCGCATCCACTTTGGCCTGCACAGCACCCTCCGGTACCACCACGTGCGCGGCGATACCGCGCGTGCCCGCCGCCAGCGCCAGCGCATTGCCGTGATTGCCGGACGAATGGGTGACCACGCCGCGGGCGGCCTGCTCGTCGCTCAACGCCCACACCGCATTGCACGCGCCGCGAAATTTGAACGCGCCGCCGCGCTGCAGATTCTCGCATTTGAAATGCAGCTCGGCGCCGCTCAGCGCGTCCAGGGCCGCGCTGCGCAATACGGGCGTTACCTGCGCGTGCGGCGCGATACGCGCGGCGGCATCGAGAATCTGCGCATAGCTGGGCAGCGCATCGCTGGCTAAAGCCTCGCGCGTCGGCACCGCACTCATGGCAGCAGCACTTCCACGCCGCAGCGAAAGCGGCGCTCGGCGCCCGGTGCCAGCCGGATCGCGTCGTGCCACTCCGGCCGGTTGAACGCGTCGGCCATGCATTCCATCGGCTCCAGCGCGACCGCGCGTCGCGCATCGCGCGCGGCCGTGTCGGCGGTAAAGGCGTGCATCACGCCGCGCTCCTGCCATACGGCAATCGCCAGACCCGTGGAAGGATCACGCAGCCGCGTGCGGATATAGCTATCCGCCTCGGCGTGCAGATCGGTGTACTCGTGATCGAGAATGGTGCTGCCGATTTTTCGCGCTTCGCGGAAGTCGAACGCGGGAGCATCGTCCAGCGGCACGTAGGCCGCCGCACCCGGCAGCGCGATGAGATCGGCATCCGTACGAATCAGCGTCTGTGCAGGAATCTGCAACTGCCAGCCGTCCGCCGTGGTGCCGGTGAGCGCGTTGTTGCCCACCCGGAAATACGGGTGCCAGCCGAAGAAGCACGGCGCCTCAGTGTCCCCCACGTTGCGCATGCTGACATCGAGCGCGATACCGCCGGCGTCCAGGGTAAACGTGACGGCCAGATCAATCGCATGCGGATACCCGGGCTGCGGTCGGATCGCCGACGTCGCCAGCGTGACGTGAGCGCCGGCGCTACGGGCCGCCAGCTCGGCAATGGCGAAATCGGTATTGCGCACGAAACCGTGCCGCGCGGCGCGGTCGGCGCCGGTAACGCCCGGCTGCAGATCCTGCGGCTGATCATCGAAGGTATAGCGCGCGTCGCCGATGCGGCCCGCGAACGGCACCATGATGGCAAAGCGTGAACCCGGACGAGTAGCCACTTCGTGCGCGTCGCGATAGCCATCGGCGATGTCGTGCATCACGCCGTTCACGGGCACTTCGAAGCTGAGCAAGGCGGCGCCGTGACAGGCAACGCGGAGCTTTCGCTGATCCTCGTGATCGGTCAATACGACGATGGGTTGATCGCCCAGCAGGGCTTTTTCGGCGGTATATCGCGTCATGAGGTTTCCCGGAATTTTCGGCCGTTGATGGGCTGCATGGTAACCTGCGTGACCCCACACCCTGTTGTTTACATGAACGCCACCACCGAAAAAACCACCGCGCTGATTCGCCTCAGCGACTATCGCGCACCCGCCTGGAAGGTCGAAACCGTCGAACTGGAGTTCGATCTCGGCATTGACAGCACCCAAGTATCATCGCGCCTGCTTTTGCGCCGCGATCCCGAGCAATCGTCGCCGCTGCGGCTGGACGGTGAAAATCTTGAGCTGCTCTCGATTGCGTTGGACGAAAAGCCGCTAACGGACACCGCCTATCGGTATGCCGACGGTGTACTGGAAGTCGATGGCGCCCGCGACGGCAGCGTGCTGCAGACGCGCGTGCGGCTAAAGCCGTTAGCGAACACCACCATGGAAGGCCTGTTTTTTTCCGGCAAGCGCGACAGCGGTTTCTTGCTGACCCAGTGCGAAGCCGAGGGGTTCCGACACATCACGTTTTTCCCCGACCGGCCAGACGTGCAGTCGCTCTACACCGTTACCCTGCGCGCCGATAAAAAGCGCTTTCCCGTACTGCTGGCCGGCGGCAATGCCGACGGCAGCGGCGAACTGGAAGGCGGCCGGCACTGGGCGCGTTTCGTCGATCCGTACCGCAAGCCGAGCTATCTGTTCGCCCTGGTCGCCGGCAAGCTGGAAAAGATCTCGCACGATTACGTGACCGCCGACGATCGCGCAGTGACACTTAATATCTGGGCCGAGTCCGACGCGATCCACCAGTGCGATTACGCGATGGATTCGCTCGTGCGCGCCATGCGCTGGGATGAACAGACCTACGGCCGCAACTACGACCTGGGCGTGTTCCACATCGTCGCCACCCACGACTTCAATATGGGCGCAATGGAGAACAAGGGCCTCAACATCTTCAACGCCAAGTATCTGCTGGCCGACCCGGACAGCTCGACGGACGATGAGTATCGGCACGTCGAGGCGGTGGTGGCGCATGAGTATTTCCACAACTGGAGCGGCAATCGCGTCACCTGCCGCGACTGGTTCCAGCTGTCGCTGAAGGAAGGACTCACCGTATTTCGCGAGCAGAGTTTTTCCGCCGACATGAATTCGGCGCCGCTGAAGCGGATCGAGGATGTTTCCTTGCTGCGCCGCGCCCAGTTTCCCGAAGATGCCGGCCCGCTGGCGCATCCGGTGCGTCCGGCGCAGTACAGCGAGATCAATAACTTCTACACCGCTACCGTTTACGAGAAGGGTTCCGAACTGGTGCGCATGCTATCGGCGCGACTGGGCAAGGACGGCTTCCGGCGCGGCATGGACCTCTACTTCGAGCGTAACGACGGCGCCGCCGCCACGCTGGAAGATTTTCTCTCGGCGCTCGGCGACGCGAACGGCATCGACCTGATGGCGAACCTGGCCTGGTATGCCAGGGCGGGGACACCGCGACTCAAGGCGCACGGCAACTACGATGCCACGCAGAAAACCTATGCCCTCACGCTGTCCCAGCATGCCGCCAACAGCGCGGATGCGAACAACGGCGGGCCGCTGCCGATTCCAGTGAAGCTGGCGCTATTCGCCGACAATGGCGAGATGCTGCCGCTGCATTTGGACGGCCAGACGGCCGAAAGCGCCACGTCGATGACGGAAAGCGTGGTGATTCTCGACAAGTCCGAGCAGACGTTTGTTTTCAGCAAGGTCGAATCGGCGCCGGTGCCGTCGCTGCTGCGCGGATTTTCCGCGCCGGTCATTCTGGAATGCGATTACACGCCGGCGCAGCTGGCGCTGCTGCTGGGTCACGACGTCGATGGCTTCAATCGCTGGGAAGCCGGCCAGCAGCTCGCCGCGCGCGCCTTCGATGACCTACGCGATGGCAATACCGGCAATGCCGTGCGAGCGTGGTGCGATACGCTCGCGGCACTTTTCGTCAGCGACAGTATCGACGATGCGCTGCTCGCCGATTTGCTTACACCGCTGGGCGAAGTTGAGCTGGCTGAGCGCGAAAGCGTAGTCGATCCGCAGCGTATCCATCAGCTGCGCCAGGATCTACAAAAGCGGCTCGCCGAACGGATCGGCGCCAAGTCCCTTCAGCAGCGCTACCGGGACTTGGCCGCACACACCAGCGCGCAGCTCGATCCGACCAGCCAGGCGCAGCGCCGGCTCAAGCGTCGTGTGCTCGAGCTTCTGGAACTGGTCGACGGCGCAAGCGCTTATCCGCTGGCACTGAGCCAGTACGACAACGCGCCGGCCATGACCGACCGGCTGGCCGCGCTAAGCGTCCTGCTGCGCGGCGAGCCGGCGCAGGCAGCTAACGCCTTACAGCACTATCGCCAGCGCTACGCCGACAACGCGCTGGCGATGGACAAGTGGTTTGCAATTCAGGCCCAGTCCACCGCGGCAGATGCCTTGGTACGCGTGCAGGCGTTGGAAAACGATCCGTTGTTCACCCTGAAAAATCCCAACCGCGTGCATGCGCTGCTGGGTAGCTTTGTGCGGGGTAATCCCAGCGGCTTTCATCGCGCCGACGGTGCAGGCTATCGCCTGCTCGCTGACCGACTGATCCAGCTCGATGCACTCAATCCCCAGCTGGCTGCACGTATCGCCACGGCGTTCAACGGTTGGCAGCGGCTAGAGCCGAAGCGGCGCGAGGCTGCGCATGCGGCCATTTCAGCCCTTGCCCGCCATGGTTCTCTGTCGCGCAATCTGACGGAAATTATCGATAACGTGTTCAGGCACTGAAGTGGCTTAGGCGGTCGCGCGCAAAGTAGCGCGACCGCAATCATTGCTCAGAGCTTGCGGCGGATGCGCTTCGCGCAGCCCGCCTTCACTGCATCGAGAGGTCGCGCAGTGCTTCGAGTAGCGCACTCATGCGCGATTCCAGCCGCGGCTGCAGCGAGCCACGTTCGCTTTCATCGCGTTCGCTCAGACTCTCCATTGCCATTTCGACCTGACCCAGTTCAATCAGCAGATCGTGACGCGGGTAGAGCGTTTCGAAATTCATGTCCATCGTGAGTCCCCCTCAGTTGGTAGAAATAGCGATGCAATGGGCATGCCAATGCGTGACTGCTGTCACAGTTACGTGGCGGGTTTGATCGTGCAGCTGACGCTATGCGTCAGCTGCTGCCGAGAGCCGGCACAAATCTTCCCGTTAGTCACTTCGGGTTCACGAGCTCAAGCTAAGAATCAGGTTCCGGTTTGAGAAAAGCACCTTTAGCCGGCACAAGTTTCCTTTTCTGGCGCCTGGCAATACGGTCTTTCCGGATTCCCCCTGTTCCTGAGATCGCCTGGCGCCAGATTTATTCCAGCAAAGCCCCGCCGCAACACGGCGGGGCTTTGCTTTTAGCGCCGGCTTAAAAGCAGGAATGTGGAAGGCACCGCCACAAAAGACGACGGCACCCCGCAGGGTGCCGTCTTGCTACCTTTCCCAGTACTCAATCGAACCCCTGTCCGCTCGATCTCAGCGCGCGAGTCGCGCAGCGTCTGCCCGTGAAAGTGCTAAGTAAGGGGAAGCAGAAAACGTGCCACCGGAAGCGACAAGACCGGGTCCCGCGGGATAGCGCTAAAATAGCGCCTGTTTTGTCACCTTTTGCGCGCTCGGGGCAGTCTGATGCGTCATCCCATCCACTACGACGTTGTCGTGATCGGCGGCGGCCACGCCGGCACCGAAGCCGCGCTGGCCGCCGCGAGGACGGGCGCGCGCACGCTGCTGCTGAGCCACAACATCGAAACCATCGGCCAGATGAGCTGCAACCCGGCCATCGGCGGCATCGGCAAAGGGCATCTGGTCAAGGAGATCGACGCGCTCGGCGGCGCCATGGCGCATGCCGCCGACCGCGCCGGTATCCAGTGGCGCACGCTTAACGCCTCGAAGGGCCCAGCCGTGCGCGCCACGCGCTGCCAGGCCGACCGCTCGCTATACAAGGCGGCGATCCGCCGCATTGTGGAAACCCAGCCGAATCTCGAGCTGTTCCAGCAGGCGGTCGATGATCTAATCATCGAAAACGGCCGCGTCACCGGTGTGGTCACTCAGATGGGTTTGTCGTTCGGCGCCACGAGCGTGGTGCTGACCTCCGGCACCTTTCTCGCCGGCAAGATCCATATCGGCCCGGCGCAATATGCGGGAGGCCGCGCGGGCGACCCGCCAGCCAGCACGCTGGCTTCGAGGCTGCGCGAGCTGCCGGTTGCTGCGGACCGACTGAAAACCGGCACGCCGCCGCGCATCGATATGCGCAGCATCGATTTCAGCGCGCTGGAAGAGCAACCCGGCGACGATCCGGCGCCGGTGTTCTCGTATCTGGGCTCACGCGAAGAGCATCCGCGGCAGGTGAGCTGCTGGATCACCCATACGTCCGAGCGCACGCACGAGCTGATCCGCGGCGCGCTGGACCGCTCGCCGCTGTATACCGGCCAGATCGAAGGCGTCGGTCCGCGCTACTGCCCCTCGATCGAGGACAAGGTAGTGCGCTTCGCCGACAAGTCCTCACACCAGATTTTTATCGAGCCCGAAGGCCTGGACACCTTCGAGATCTACCCCAACGGCATCTCCACCTCGCTGCCGTACGACGTGCAGCTGGCGCTGGTGCAGTCGATCAAAGGCTTCGAGAAGGCGCATATCACCCGTCCGGGCTACGCGATCGAATATGACTACTTCGACCCGCGCGGGCTCAACCCGTGGCTGGAGACCAAGGCCGTCGGCGGCCTGTATTTCGCCGGCCAGATCAACGGCACCACTGGCTATGAAGAGGCCGCCGCGCAGGGCCTGATCGCCGGCATGAACGCGGCGCTCGCCACGCAGGACAAAGTGCCGTGGTATCCGCGCCGCGACGAGGCGTATATCGGCGTGCTGATCGATGACCTCACCAGCAACGGCACCATCGAACCGTATCGCATGTTCACCTCGCGCGCCGAATACCGGCTGCACCTGCGCGAGGACAACGCCGACCTGCGCCTGACCGAAATGGGCCACGCCCTCGGCGTGGTGCCGCAGGCGCGCTTCGATGCCATGCGCGCCAAGCGCGAAGCCGTCGATGCCGAAATTCGTCGCCTGCAAACACTGTGGGCCACGCCTGGCAACGTGCTGGGCGCGGCCATCGAGCGCGACCTCGGCGTGGCGGTGAGCCGCGAAACCACGGCGCTCGATCTGCTGCGCCGCCCTGAACTCGATTACGCCAAGCTTGCCTCGGTCAGCGAACTCGGCCCCGCGGTCGAACGTGACGACGTAGCCGCGCAGGTCGAGGTGCAGGTGAAGTACGCCGGCTATCTGCAGCGCCAGCGCGAGGAGATCGAACGCCAGCAGCGCAACGAGCACACGGTCATCCCCCCCAGCTTCGACTACGACAAGGTCCGCGGCTTGTCCGCCGAAGTGCTGCTGAAACTCAAGCGCACCCTACCGGCCACGGTCGGCCAGGCGGCGCGCGTCAGCGGCGTCACGCCTGCCGCCATTTCCCTGCTGCTGGTGCACCTGAAGCGTCGCGCGGCAGCCTGAACCATCGGTCTGCTCGGTGCCGCGCATGCATGGCATGATGCAGCGCTGATAACTGATCTCTTTGGGGAGGCACCACGATGGAAGTATGGATCGGACGCGACGGCGAACGGCATGGCCCGTACAGCGATGGCGACATCCGCCAATGGCTGCGCAGCGGTCAGGTTAGCCGCGATGATCTGGGCTGGTACGAGGGGCTCGCCGACTGGCAGCCGCTGTCGGTGCTTTTTCCCGATGAGGTGGCAAACGCTACGCCACCATCCTTTGCCGCGACCCCTGTTTCCAGCGTCTTGCCGCAAACCACCGCTGCCACGCTGGAGGACTACGCCGGGTTCTGGAAGCGCGTGGCCGCCTATATTCTCGATGCGATCATTCTTTACATCCCCAATCTGTTGATCCAGAAAATGATGGGCGGCGATGCGGCGGAAGCCGCGATGAAGCAAGCTCAGCTCGCAGCTCCGGCCGATCCGCACGTGATGTTTGCCGCGCTGATGCAGTACTACCACGTCATGACGCCCGCGCTACTGATCATCACGGTGATTACCTGGCTGTATTTCGCGATCTGCGAAAGCTCCGCCTGGCAGGGCACTGTCGGCAAGTTGGCGCTCAGCATCCGCGTGACCGATATGCAGGGCGGAAGGATCAGCTTTGCGCGCGCGCTGGGCCGTTATCCTGCGAAGTACCTAAGCGCCCTGATCTTTGGCGTCGGCTTTCTGATGGCCGGATGGACGCAGCGCAAGCAGGCTTTGCACGATCTGGTCGTCAGCACGCTCGTGCTCAACGGTCGCGCAAGCAATTTCAAACCGGGGCAGCCGACGCCCGGACGAGGCGACAACTCCTTTAGTGCCTGATCCGGGTTACTTACCAAGCGCCGGAGCCATACTCCGGCGCTTTTTTATGTCCGGTCGCACCGGGTCCAGCATCAGCCTCAGGATCGAACGGCAAACCGCTCCTACAGGCAGCCGCGATGAAATCGGCCCACTTTGGCCAGCTTGCTATCATCCGCAGTCCCCTCCGGCATGGCCGGATTTTTCAGAGAACGTCCCAGCCTCATGCTCAGCATCGAACAACGCATTGCCCAGGATATTGCCGCCAAGCCCGACCAGGTTCGCGCGGCAGTGGAACTGCTCGACGGCGGCGCCACCGTGCCGTTCATTTCGCGCTACCGCAAAGAAGTCACCGGCGGTCTCGACGACACGCAGCTGCGTTTGCTGGAAGAGCGGCTGCGCTATCTGCGCGAGCTGGAAGAGCGGCGCGCGTCGATCCTGGCCAGCGTCGAGGAACAGGGAAAGCTCACCGAGGCGTTGAAAAACGATCTGCTGGCGGCTGACAGCAAGGCACGGCTGGAAGATCTCTACCTGCCGTACAAGCCCAAGCGCCGCACCAAGGCGCAGATCGCCCGCGAAGCCGGCCTGGAGCCGCTGGCCACCGGCTTGCGTGAAGACCCGACGCAGACCCCGGAAACCTTTGCCGAAGCCTTTGTCGACGCTGAGAAGGGCGTGCCCGACGTGCGTGCCGCGCTCGACGGCGCGCGCGCGATCCTGATGGAATCGATTGCCGAAGACGCCTATCTGGTCGGCGAGCTGCGCGACTGGCTGTGGGCCAAAGGGCAGATCCGCGCCAAGGTCGTCGCCGGCAAGGAAAACGAGGGCGCGAAATTCCGCGACTACTTCGACCACGTCGAGCCGATCGGCAAGATTCCCTCACACCGCCTGCTGGCCCTGATGCGCGCCCGCAACGAGGGCGTAATCGAGCTGGAGCTGAGCCCCGACGTCGACAGCGAACAAGGCCACGCCGAAGGCGAAGGCCGCGTGGCCGCGCGTGCCGATATCCACAACCGCGGCCGCGCCGCCGACGCTTGGCTGCGCGAAACCGTGCGGCTGACCTGGCGCGTGAAGCTGCATCTGCACCTGACGCTGGACCTGTTCGGCCGCGTGCGCGAAGGCGCCGAGGACGAGGCGATCCGCGTGTTCGGCGACAATCTGAAGGACCTGATGCTGGCCGCGCCGGCCGGCGCACGCACGGTGATGGGGCTGGATCCTGGCATCCGCACCGGCGTCAAGGTGGCCGTGGTCGACGCGACCGGCAAGTTGCTCGCCACCGACGTGATCTATCCGCACGAGCCGCGCAAGCAGTGGAACGAATCGATCGCGCAGCTGGCCAAGCTGTGCAAGCAGCACAGCGTCGACCTGATCGCCATCGGCAACGGCACCGCCTCGCGCGAAACCGACAAGCTGGCCGGCGAGCTGATCAAGAAGCACGCCGATCTCAACATGGCCAAGATCGTCGTGAGCGAGGCCGGCGCGTCGGTGTATTCCGCGTCGGAAATTGCCGCCAAGGAATTCCCGGAACTTGACGTGACGCTGCGCGGCGCCGTGTCCATCGCGCGCCGCCTGCAGGATCCGCTGGCCGAACTGGTGAAGATCGAACCAAAGGCGATCGGCGTGGGCCAGTACCAGCACGACGTCAACCAGATCAAGCTGGCGCGCGCGCTGGAAACCCGCGTTGAGGACTGCGTCAACGCGGTCGGCGTCGACGTGAATACCGCTTCCGCGGCGCTGCTGTCGCGTGTGGCTGGCCTTTCCGCCGCGGTGGCCGAGAACGTGGTGAAGCATCGCGATGCCAATGGCCCGTTCGCCAACCGCAAGGCGCTGCTGAAAGTGCCGCGGCTCGGCGACAAGGCGTTCGAGCAGTGCGCCGGATTCTTGCGCGTGTCGCACGGCGACAATCCGCTCGACGCCAGCGCCGTGCATCCGGAAGCGTATCCGGTGGTCGAGCGCATCATCGCCCAGTGCGGCCGCGAAGTGAAAAGCGTGATCGGCGACAGCGCGTTCCTGCGCGGCCTCAAACCCGAGCAGTTCACCGACGAGCGCTTCGGCGTGCCGACCGTGCGCGACATTCTGAAAGAGCTGGAAAAGCCCGGCCGTGATCCGCGCCCCGAGTTCGTTGCGCCGAGCTTTGCCGAGGGCGTCGAGGACGTAAAGGATCTCAAGCCCGGCATGATTCTCGAAGGGCGCGTCACCAACGTGGCCGCGTTCGGCGCCTTCGTCGACATCGGCGTGCATCAGGACGGGCTGGTGCACGTCTCGGCGCTGTCGCACACCTTCGTCAAGGACCCGCGTGATGCGGTCAAGGCCGGCGACATCGTCAAGGTGAAGGTGATGGAAGTCGATCTGCCGCGCCAGCGCATCGGCCTGTCGATGCGGCTGGACGACGAGCCCGGCCAG
>CAIKJM010000445.1 GCA_903827735.1 uncultured Rhodanobacter sp.
CTGCAGCTGGTCCAACATCGCCTCGTCCGTGAGCGTGGGTAACTGGGTCATTGCGTGGGATTCCGGCAAGCCAATAGTCTGTCGTCGCTGGTGCACCCATCGGCCATGACGCGGCCGCGCGGAGCTGGGCACGAGCTGGTGGGATGCGTTTCGCAGCATGCCATTTTGCCTCGACTCGTGCCGGCGCGCCGGTAGCATGATCTCGGTGGTACACCTCGGCATGATCGTGCGCTTCGGTGCATGTAACGCGTGTAAAGATGGCGGGCATCTTGTTGTCACGCGATGGACTGAGCGTTTCCGATTCGACGCCAGTGCTCGACCGACACTGGTTCGTCCAGGCCCGGCTTCACGCGGTGTTAGCCCGCTGCGGACGTACGCTACGCCGGTTGCGGCATCCGTCCCCGCCGATCGCGCAGGAGTTCCATCGCCCATGTCACCCCGCTCAACCTCCCAGCCACGCACCGCGCCACGCGCGCACCTGCTTTCCAACGGCAATTACAGCGTGATGCTGAACGTGCACGGCTCCGGCTACAGCCAGTGGCACGACATGGCGGTGACGCGCTGGCGCGAGGACGCCACGCGCGACCCCTGGGGCAGTTACCTGCTGCTGCGCGACGAGGACAGCAGCGAGCTGTGGTCGCCGACCCAGCAGCCTTGCGGTAACGGTAGCGCCGAGGACACGGCGGCTTTCGCGCCGGGTAGCGCCACGTTCGACCGCCATTACGACGGCATCCACAGCAAGCTCGAAGTCGCGGTCGCCAGCGATGCCGACGTCGAACTGCGCCGGCTCACCCTGACCAACAGCGGCAACACCCCGCGCTCGCTCTCGGTCACCGCCTATGCGGAGGTGGTGATCGGCCCGATCGGCGCGGACAACGCGCATCCGGCGTTTTCCAAGATGTTCGTGCAGACCAACTGGGATGCATCGAATCATCTGCTGCTGGCCACGCGCCGCCGCCGCGCCACCAGCGAGGCCAAGGTATGGGCCGCCCAGGCGCTGCAGATCGAAGGCCAGCCGGCCACCGCCGAATTCGACACCGACCGGGCGCGCTTTATCGGCCGCGGCCGCACGCTGCGCAACGCGCAGGCGATGCAGCGCGGCACTCACCTGTCCGGCACCACTGGCTGTGTGCTCGATCCGGTGTTCGCCCTGCGCCAGCGGGTGACGCTCGCCGCCGGCGGCAGCGTCACCGTGCTGCTGTGGACGCAGCTGGCAGATTCGCGCGAGGGCGTGCAGGCGCTGATCTCGCGCCTGAGTGACGCCAAGGCCGCCGACGCGTTGTTCGCCGGCGCGAGTAAACGCGCCGAGGCCGAGCAGCGGCGCCTCGCCGTCGACGATGCGAAGGTGTCTCGCTTTGCCCACTGGATGTCCGCTCTGCTCAGCAGCGATGCTTCGCAGCGCGCTGCGCCGGCGGCGTTGGCGCGCGGTCGCGGCGGCCCGCCCACGCTGTGGGGTGCCGGCATTTCCGGCGATCGCCCGATCGTGCTGCTGCGGCTGGAGAGCGACGCGTCACTGGCGCAGGCGAAGGACCTGCTGCTGGCACAAACCCTGTGGCGCAGCCAGCGCCTGGCCGTCGACGTGGTGGTGTTGAACGCGGCGAAGGATGCCGACGCCTTGCAGGGCAAACTCGATCCGCTGATCGGCGCGCAGCAGGCGCTGCTGAAGCAGGACAGCGCCGCGCCCAAGGCCGAAGCGTTCTGTTTGAAGGACAGCGCGATCGACGACAACCTCCGCAACGGCCTGCTGACCGTGGCGCGCGTGGTGCTGGGTGACAAGATCGCCGGCGATAGCGACGTCGCACCAGCGCCAGCAAGTTCGAGCGCCGCCGCTGCCGCTATTCGCGCCAGCCAGCCGATCACCGCGACCAGCACGCCGTCGACGCTGGAGTTCGCCAACGGCCACGGCGGCTTCGTCGACGACGGTCGTGCCTACCGCGTCGACCTCGATCCGCAGCGCCCGACGCCGGCACCGTGGGTCAACGTAATCGCCAACCCGAACTTCGGCTTTATCGTCTCGGCCGAGGGCGGCGGCTACGCGTGGTCGCTCAACAGCCAGCAGAATCCGCTGACGCC
>CAIKJM010000446.1 GCA_903827735.1 uncultured Rhodanobacter sp.
GATGAGCCTGATGCGCGACGATCTGGGCTTCGGTCTCGCTGCGAAGCGCGTGACGCTGTCGACTGCCGGCATGGTGCCGCAGATCGACCAACTTTCCGACGCCATCGACGTCTCGCTGGCGGTTTCACTCCATGCGGCCAACGACGAGCTGCGCACCGAACTGGTGCCGCTCAACAAACGCTATCCGATTGCGGATCTGATCGCCGCCTGCCAGCGCTGGGTCGCGCGTAAGCCGCGCACCTCGATCACCTTCGAATACACCTTAATGAAGGGAGTCAACGATCAGCCCGAGCATGCCCGACAGCTGATCAAGCTGATGCGCAAGCTGCCGACTTGCAAGGTCAACCTGATTCCGTTCAACCCGTTTCCCGGCACTCGGTTCGAGCGCTCAGGCGCCATCGATATCCGGGATTTCCAGACGCTGCTGCTCAACGCAGGCGTGCTGACCATGCTACGTCGCACCCGCGGCGACGATATCGATGCCGCCTGCGGCCAGCTGGCGGGGCAGGTCACCGACCGCACGCGCCGCAGCGCCGATATCCGCAAGAAACAGGACGAGGAAAGCGTACATGCGCATTAACCGCGCGCTGATTCTTAGCCTGCTGCTGCCGCTGGCCGGTTGCGTGACCACGCATTCCGATAGCAATCCCATCGGCAAGAATATTCCGCAGACGAGCAAAGCGGATCAGGCGAGGGAAGCGGCGCGGATTCATACCGAGCTCGGTCAGCGTTACCTGGCCAGCGGGGATCTGCAAACCGCTTTGGCTAAGTTAACTACGGCACTGCAGTTTGATCCTAACTACGCGCCCGCACAGACTGTAATAGCGGTCATATATGAGCGCATTAATAAGCTCCCCGAGGCCGAAGTTCACTACCGCAAGGCGGTGGCGTTAGACCCTACTAAGGGGGATACGAACAACAATTTGGGATTGTTCTTGTGTTCGACCGGCCGTTATGCGGAGTCCTATACCTATTTTCAAAAAGCGGTTGCTGATCCGTTTTATCAGACGCCCGATATTGCGCTGACGAATGAGGGCATTTGCCAGTTGCGCAATCACGAGGTCGTTCCCGCCGAAGCAAGTTTCCGCAGCGCCCTGGCGCGCAACGCAAATAACGGCGAAGCACTATTTCAGCTTGCCAAAGCGCTCTATCTGAATAACGATGCGTTCCGGGCGCGGGCTTTCATGCAGCGCTTCGATGCGCTGGGGGCGCCAACTGCGGCCGCATTGAAGCTCGGTTACGATATCGAATCTCATCTGGGCAACCAGGATGGCGCCCTTACTTATCGCACGCGGTTGCAAACCCAGTTCCCGGATTCGGAACAGGCGCGCGCCCTCAACACAACTGTCAGCCAATGACTTCCATGCAGCCTGATCCGACCGAACCCGGCAAGAGCACGCCCGATCTATTCGGGGTTAACCTGCTCGATATGGACGCGACTTCAGCGACGACGCAGGCCATCAGTTTTGGCAGCCGGCTGAGGGCAGCGCGCGAAGCGCGGGGCTTGAGTATTGAGACGTGCGCCAGTTCGCTTCGACTGCCTGTGCGTGTGCTGCGCGAACTTGAGCAGGACATGCACGAGGGTATCGATTCGAAGATTTACCTCGGCAGCTACATAACCAAATACGGTCAGTATCTGGGCATCAACGACGGCTCGATCCAGGTTGAGCTCGATCGTATCAAGCAGATCGAGCCCCCGCTGGTGGCTACCGGCGGTATCTCGCATTCGCGCTTTTTGCTGGATCGCTACGCCACTGCAGCCACCTACGTAGTGCTCACTGCCGTGATCGTAGTACCGATGATCTGGCTGGGCGTGCGTGGCACCATGGACCGTAGCCTGACTCACCTAGCTCCGCTCGATGCGGCGCCCGTGGCACAGCAGGACGCTCCTGCTGTCACTTCCAGCACGACAAATGCGGCAACCGGCGGCAACGCTGTGGCGCAGATTCCCGTGCCACCGCCGAGTGTCGTAACAGCGGCTCCTCAGGATCAGCCGCTGATGGCGTCGATGGCACCTTTCCCGAGCATGGACAGCGGTAACCTGCCGTCGGCCAAGCCAGCGGCCCCTGCCGCGGTGGATACCGGCACCGGCAGTCATAGCCTCAGCGTCACAGTCGATGCCGCCAGCTGGGTCGAAGTGATCGGCAAGGACGGCAAGCGGCTCGAATACGGCCTGCTGCCAGCCGGAAGCAGCAAAACTTATCACAGCGATCAGCCGCTTGATGTGCGCATCGGCAATTCTAGCGGCGCACAAATCAGCATCGACGGCCAGCCGGTCGGGCTGGAAAATTTCCGGCATGCCAACGTGGCGCATTTTCGCGTGCAGGTGCAGGACGGCAAGGCCTCCGCGGCCAGTCTGTAATCCAGGCCAGGGCCGCTTCGAGCGGCCCTTTTCGGTTATGCTTGTGCACCGTGTGTTCGCCTCACGGCGCGGACGAGCGGCTTTTACTTCCATCCTCGCGCGGCCTAAGTACGGGCCGGTGACCGAGTGACTTTGCAGGATGATTCATGGCATTTGACGAATACGACAAATACGAACAAAGCGAACTCGTTCAAAAGTGGCTTCGCGAGAACGGACTGTCGATTGTCGTGGGTATCGCTATCGGTCTGGTTGGCATCTTCGGCTGGCAGCAGTGGCGTAATCACCAAGCGCGTAACGAGGCTAATGCGGCCCAGCTGTACAAGCTCGCCCAGGTATCGGTTGCCGCCAATAAGCCCGAAGCCGCTAACGCCATCGTCGATCAGCTGATGAAAGACTACGAAAAATCGCCGTACGCGGTTTTTGCCGTGAGCGACCGGGCTAAGCAGCAGGTGCAGGCTAAACAGCTGGACAAGGCCGAGGCGTCGCTGGATTGGGCCGTTGCCCATGCCGCGGATCCGGTGCTGAAGTCGCTGACGCAGCTGCGCAAGGCGCAGGTCGAGCTGGCGCGCAACAACGGCACGGCCGCGCTCGCCACGCTCGATGCGATGCCGGCGAATAGCTATCAGGGCCTGGCCCAGGAACTCCGTGGCGATGTGCTGGTCAAGCTTGGGCGCGCGGACGACGCGCGCAAGGCTTATCAGGCCGCGCTGTCGGCGCTGAAAGAGCAGGCACCGCAACGCGGTGCGCTGCAGATGAAACTCGATGATTTGGCCGTGGCCGGGAAGCAGGGTGCATGAAAGCTGAAATAATGAAACGCGTCTTGCTGATTTCGCTGGTGGGACTCGCCGGCTGCCATTCGTTCAAGAAGGAAAACGTCCAGCCGCCGACGCCGCTGGCCAAGGATTTCAAGCCGACCGTGCAGGTTACCCGGGTTTGGGAAACGCGCGTTGGCGGCGGTGCCGGCGAGACCGGCGCGCGCCTGCGACCGTCGGTCGTCGACGGCGTGCTTTACGCCGATAGCACCGACGGCAAGCTGGCTGCCATCGATGCAGCCACCGGCAAGACGATTTGGACCAAGAGCACGCGCACCAAGGGGTGGTTCGGCTGGGGTGACAAAAAGCGCAAGGACGCGTTGTATGCGGGCGGCCCCTCCGTGGCGGGGGACCTGCTGACCGTCGGCACGCTCGACGGCCACGTCTATGCGGTGAACGCCAAAGATGGCAGCCCGCGCTGGGAAGCCGAGCTGTCCTCCGAAGTGTTGGCGTCGCCCGTGATTGTCGGCGATCTGGTAGTCGCACGCACGCAGGACGGCCGTATCTACGGGCTGGAATCTGCCACCGGCAAGCGCCGCTGGGTCTACGACCAGGACACTGTCCCGCTGCTGAGCCTGCGCGGCAACGGGTCACTGCTAGCAGCCAACGGCGTGATCTTCTACGGCAGCGATGACGGTCGCCTGGTCGCCCTGCGTCTGGACAACGGTTCCAAGCTGTGGGAGCAGAAACTCGCCAGCGGCGACGGTCGTACCGAAATCGACCGCCTCGACGATGCCGACGGCTCGATCCTGCTCGACGGCGCGGTGCTCTACGGCGCCGCTTATCACGGCAACCTGCTGGCTGTGGATGGCCCAAGCGGCCGTCCGATCTGGACGCATCCCTTTTCCACCTTCGTCTCGCTGGCGCTGGGCGGCAATTCGCTTTATGGCGTCAACGAGGATTCCCAGGTCTGGGCCTTCGATAAGACCGGCGGTGCGGATATCTGGAAAAGCGACGCGCTGAAATATCGCTGGCTGACCGGTCCTGCCGTGCAGGGCAACTACGTCGTTGTCGGTGATATGGAAGGCTACATCCACTGGCTGCAGATCGGCGACGGTGCCCTGGCGGCGCGCGAGCGTCTGTCCAAGAAAAAGGCTATCCGCGCTCAGCCGCTGGTGGTTGGCGATACCGTCTACGTTGAAGATGTAAAGGGCCATATTGGCGCTTATCGTCTATCCGCGCATTGATCGCGGAGACCATGTACACACCATGCTGCCCGTCGTCGCGCTAGTTGGTCGTCCCAATGTCGGTAAATCGACCCTCTTCAATGTATTGACGCGCAGCCGTGATGCCCTGGTGGCCGATATGCCGGGCGTCACCCGCGATCGGCACTACGGCGTTTGCCGCACTGGCGAGCGGCCCTTCGTGGTGGTGGACACCGGCGGACTATCCGGCGTCGACGAAGCGATGGATGTGTTGACCGCCAAGCAGGTTCGTCTGGCGATTGAAGAAGCCAACGTCCTGGTGTTTGTTGTCGATGCGCGCGATGGCCTGCTGCCGCAGGATCACGTGATCCTCAACGAGCTCCGCCGCACTGGCAAAAAGATCATCGCCGCGGTCAACAAGACCGACGGCCTGGACGAGCAGAACGCGCTGGCCGAGTTCGCCGGTTTGGGCATCAACTTCACCGTGCCATTGTCGGCAGCGCACAATCGCGGCACCGAAGATCTTATCGATCTCATCTTGCCGCTGCTGCCGGCCGACGAAGAAAGCGCGGTCGAAGGCGACGGCGAGAGCGGCAGCATTCGCGTGGCCATCGTCGGTCGCCCGAATGCTGGCAAATCCACCTTGATCAATCGCCTGCTCGGCGAAGAACGGCTGATCGTTTCCGACGTGGCCGGCACCACGCGTGATCCGATACGCGTGGCGCTGGAGCGCGACGGCAAGCGTTACACGCTGATCGACACCGCCGGTATCCGCCGCAAGGCTCGGGTTGAAGAGGCGCTTGAGAAATTCAGCGTGATCAAGACGCTGCAGTCGATCGCGGCCGCGCAGGTCGTCGTGGTGATGATCGACGCGCGGGAAAATCTCGCTGATCAGGATCTCACCCTGATTGGCTACGCGATGGACGAGGGCAGGGCGATTGTCATCGCGGTGAACAAGTGGGACGACATGGACAAGTACCAGCGCGATGAGTGCATCCGTGCGCTCGATCGCCGGTTGGTGTTCGTCGACTGGGCCAAGCAGGTGCATATCTCGGCCTTGCACGGTTCTGGCCTGCGTGAGCTGATGCGCGCCGTGGTACGCGCGCATTTCTCCGCGACCAAGGAGATGGGCTCGTCCGAGCTGACCAAGACGCTGGAAAAAGCCTACGAAAGCTACCAGCCGCCGCTGGTCAACGGCCATGCGCCGAAGCTGCGCTTCGCGCATCCGGGCGGCACCAATCCGCCGACCATCGTCATCCACGGCACCCGCACCAAGCATATTGCGCCCGCGTATCAGCGCTATCTGGAAAACTTCTTCCGCAAGCGCTTCAAGCTGGAAGGCACACCGGTGCGCATCGCTTTCCGTGAAGGCGAAAACCCTTATGCAGGGCGCAAGAAAGTGCTGACCAAAGAGCAGCAGCAGAAAGCTCGTCGTCGCGTCAGCGACCTGATCAAACGCACGCGCTGAGCGCTCTTCATCACGCACCGGTCGGCATCTCGTAGACTGGCGCCATGAACCACTCATTGAATCGCGACGGTTGGCTCGACGCGCTGCGCCAGACCATTCCTGAGATCACGCCCAGCGAGGCGCTGGCCGCGCAGGCCCAGGGCGGCCTGCTCATCGACGTGCGCGAGGACGCGGAGCGAGCCTCGGGCTTGCCCGCTAATGCGCTAGGCCTGTCGCGCGGGTTTCTCGAGCTGCGTATCGAACAGGCCGAACCCGATCGTGACCGGGCCATCGCCGTGATCTGCGGGAGCGGGCAGCGTTCGCTGCTGGCCGCCGAATCGCTGCGGCGCCTGGGCTATCGGCAGGTGAGCTCGGTGACCGGCGGCTTTGGCCGCTGGAAAGCCGAAGGCCTGCCGGTTTCTCAAAGCAGTCTCGATACTGACGCCAGCGAACGCTACGCCCGCCAGCTGCGTCTGGCGCAAGTCGGTGAGGCCGGGCAGGCGAAGCTGCAAAACGCCAAAGTGGTGCTGCTGGGCGCCGGTGGGCTGGGTTCGCCGGCAGCGCTGTATCTGGCCGCTGCCGGTGTCGGTCAGCTGACCCTGATCGACGACGACGTAGTCGATCGTTCGAATCTGCATCGCCAGATCATGCATGCCGATGCCCGTGTCGGCATGAAAAAAACCGAATCGGCGCGCATGGCGCTGCAGGCGCTCAATCCGCGCGTGCGCATCGTGACGCATGAGGAGCGCCTGCAGGCGGACAACGTGGAGCGTCTGCTTGCCGACCATGATGTACTGATCGACGGCGCGGACAATTTCGCCGCGCGCTACCTGCTGACGGCTGCTTCCTTTCGGCTCAAGTTGCCGATGGTCTATGGCGCCGTTGAGCGGTTCAGCGGGCAGGTGAGCGTGTTCGATCCGCGTCGAGATGATTCGCCCTGCTACCGCTGCCTGTTTCCCGAACCGTTGTCCGGCGCCGACGCGCCCAACTGCAGCGAGGCCGGCGTACTCGGCGTGCTGCCGGGGATCA
>CAIKJM010000447.1 GCA_903827735.1 uncultured Rhodanobacter sp.
GCGCGGTTTGATACGTCTGGTCCTGGTCCTTGGCCTGCAGGTAAATATCCAGCAGATTATTGGCAAAGCACGCTGCGGGCACCAGCGAAAAGCCGCCGGCAACCACCAGTTTCCTGAAGAGCCCCATGAAACCCCCTGTCCTTTTATTCTCTAAGCTGCACGCAATTAGTATGCACGCAAAATGGTGAACTACTCATTTCCTAGATTGATTTTCGAGGAAAATCTGCGTTTAAACTTTTGCCTTGTTGCGATTCGCTGGACGTATTCGAGCGCAGAGCTTGGGGTCGAGCAGCGATGCCGCCAATGATAGGACAGGCTGCGTGCGCGCTGCGGTTGGTAAATCTGAGAAGGCGTCGGAAAGGTTTCAATCAAAAACGGATTTTTGAAAATCGACGTCGAAATGCTCGTTTCTAACGTTGGCCCCAAATAAGCTCGATTGGAGCGCTGGAAAGCCATGAGGGGAGACTCGAAAAGTCAGACCGGCGAGCCGTAAAAGCGGAGTGAGCAGATAGGCTCGCGAGAAAATTGAGCGGCAATTGGGCGTGAGCGGGGGCAATCGAACGTGAACCTTCCGCGCTCGACAATCCCCAGCCTAAGGCGCTGGCCGTAATTCCAACGCGTCCGAAAACATTGTTAGTTTCAGATTTAGAAGGTTCGACGTTCGCCTGGCGTATCGAAGACTTGCAGCGGTGTAACGCACGATTTAGCCATGTGCTCATCGAGCGCTATGCCCACACGGCCTGTTGAGTCGGTCGAGGTGTAACTTGAACTACGGACTGTTCGAGGAGATATCGGGCGAGCGCTTGCGCCTGAACCCTAATTTCCGGTACTGCGGTGGTTTCCCACAACTGGCCTTTACGAGGTGGACCGAGCGTGAACAGGCGCGTGGAAGCGGTACCGTCTTGAGTGCAGAGCGCTCCAAAACTGTTAGTAGTGAGTCCGAGTCCAAGTGAGTCAGCGCTAATTAGCCCTTGCTCACGTAGCGATACGATCAGGGGGTGATCTAGGCGACGATAGTCGCATTCTGGGCCAGTGCAGTTGATTACCCGGTCGACACAGAACTCCGACACCTCGTTTTTGCCACGCAGACGAACGCGAACATTTAGTCGCTGGTCGGCTTCGTGAAGATCGATTAAGCGGCCGGCCTGAAGACGCATTTGACCTTGTCGCATCAATGTGTCGACTGTCGCCATGACCGAAGGGGCCGCGCGATGTCGATGGACCTCCCAATATGGGCGCAAGTGACGCAAGAACCGACGTTGTTCGCGCTCGGAAAAATGCAGCCAAAGTGCCTGAGTGTGAGGTCGAAGTGCGTCAATCACGCTCCGCCAGTCGCCATTGGTCGCCGAAACTGATGCCGCCTCTTTGCGCAGGGCGCGTAAATGCAAACGCAAATTTGGCGGCAATGCCTGCGGATCAAAGCTCAGCTTGTGGAGTGGTGCAGGACGATGCGGATGTGGCAGAAGGCCGCGCCTAGAAATCAATTCGATTTGGCCGCGATGGCCGCGAGTTGCCAAGCTGACCAGCCAGTCAAGTGCGGTTAGGCCGGACCCGATCAGAAGCAAATCCTCCTCTGGACGTACTGCATAGAGGCCGGGTGTGGACCAAGCCTGCCCGACATAACTTCTGCCCATTAAGGCGCCAGCGTTGGGTAATTTTGGATCGGCCGGGCCGGGATTTCCGCAAGCGAGCACGACAAGGTCGGCGCGCAAGCGGCGTTGATCGAGCAAGTGCAGCGTCATCCCGTGCGGAGCCTCTACCAGACCCACGACTTCGTCGGTTCGCACTTCGAGCGTCACCCCCGGCCGTGCGTCGCGACTTGCCGCATCCAGAAGACTTTCTATGTAAGCACCATAGATTCGGCGAGGCAGGAATTCAGAGGTGCCAACTGGATGGCAGGGGCTATATTGCTCATTCAGCCAGTTCAGGAAATGGTCCGGCTGATCCGCGTATGCACTCATTGCCTCAGCGCGTACGTTCAGGCGGTGGCACTCCGGCTGATCGCGGTAAGCAACGCCCCGGCCGGGCAAGTCGTCGCGTTCAATCAAAAGTATGCGAATTGGTTTTCGGGCCTGACGCAACAGTTGAATCGCCACCAACGAGCCGCTAAGACCACCACCAATTATTGCGACCGTCGGCTTGAATATCCCCGGAGTTTTTCGAGCTTTAGTCGTCATTTCTTCCATCAAACGTTCATTTTTTATTCCGTGAACTTCGCACGCAAGGCTCAAGCCTGTCAGCACATGGATCGCGATTTGTAAGCATAATTCTTACAAGTGCGCTCTTTATGCATTTTGAGATCGGCACTCGGGCCGCAACTGCGGTTACATCAAGCGCATCAGAATTCGATTGGCAATAAGACGGAATAACTTTTAAAGCTA
>CAIKJM010000448.1 GCA_903827735.1 uncultured Rhodanobacter sp.
CTACCATGCCTTCTTGACGTTCCGGCGGCAACGGCAGCGGCACCGGGGAAATAGCGCGCTCCGCGGCTTTGGAATAGGGCGTTAGATCAGTGGTTCGGCTGTCGATAACCATCCCATCCACGCGTACTACCACCTCCCTCAGAAATGGTTCCGCCGATGGATCGAATAGCGCGAAGAGACGCTCCCACAGTGGCGATGGGGCGGAGATGATCGGAAATTGTTGCCCAAGCGATGCCTTGACAACGTTTTCGGTATAACTCGAATGCGTAATGGCAGAACCTAACAGAGTGAGGACGCGTCGCCAGTCGTTCCTCGGTTTATCACTGAAACCTTCATTGGGAATAGTTTCATACTCCCAGGCGAACACCGGAACGGTGGGGCAACTCAGACCAATAGGCACCTTGTTTGGCGGCATGAATGGCAGGAACACACAGGCCACACCTTGCGCCACGCAATTGCGATAGATGGTGTCGACTTCTTGTATGGGATCTCGCACCTCGACCACTACGCCAAGCTCTTCAAGAACAGGCCTAAATTCGCGCAGCACAAAATAGTAGCTGTATTCAGACTTGCCTAAGTTCTGCCTCACATTTTGAGCGTTGTAAGTGGAATAAATCAGTATGATCATGATGGCCGACTAGACCCGTGAGCCTGCGCATCCACTGCAAGAATGTCGCGAGTAGTTTTGCTTAAAAATGTTTCCAGCTTTCCAGAAATAGATTTTACCGAGCAGTAGTTTTGCATGTGTTCAATCGCGCTCGTCGACATTGCCTTGTATCTCTGTGGATTTGATTTGGCGACGATATAGCTCTGCCGATAGGCCATCATGAGCGAATGCCAGTTGATCTGATGGCGACTTGTCCGGTATATCTGGTGATCACCATGCGGCCAAAAGGATGGTAATGACGGCGCACTTTCCACCACGAAGGCAAAGTCGGAATGGATATAGTCTGCCATCGAAGTGTGGTCTGGCGCGATTGCGGGAACGCCGGAACATAGAAACTCTAACAACGGCATGCAGAGTCCTTCGCATAATGAAGCGTTCACATAGTAGGTAGTTGCTCCGATCAACTGACTGTATTCGGCTTCATCGAGATAGCCGTGCAACGCGATTACCCTGCAATTGATCGGAGATAGTTTGGTCAGCACCATCAGCATCTCAAGATGATGCTGCTGTTGATGGGGGCCGCCCAGCTTTAGAACTAATGTCGCATCGGAAACATCGCGGAATGCCCAGCCGAAGGCTGAGATGATGTTTTCCCAATTCTTTCGTCCATCCGTCGGAGTTATCACTGCTGTGTAAACGACGCCTGTAAGCCGAGTTCTAACGAGGGCTCTTGCCGGTACTTCCCAGCCCGTACCGATTGGTGTCGCGGCTGGCGAGGCGGGCGCAACGAAAAGCGGGCTTGCCTCGACCGACGGCACTTGTTTCAGGTTTTCGAGCCATTGATCGTCTTTTGCCGCCGCGAGCACGGGCAGTATCGCGTCCATCTCGGGATCCATTAGCGTGCCGTCCTCTGGATGGTTTGTTATCAACCCATCCGCGGATAAGCCAAGCAAATCGCTGTCCACGAGTTTCGTATTGAAGAGCACATCGACGCCGCTACGGTGTGGCGGTAGGGGGCCTCGTGCGCGCTCGGCGGCAAATCTTTCCCAAAGCGGTGTCGGAAAAGCCTCAATGCAAA
This sequence comes from uncultured Rhodanobacter sp., assembly GCA_903827735.1. Taxonomy (GTDB): domain Bacteria; phylum Pseudomonadota; class Gammaproteobacteria; order Xanthomonadales; family Rhodanobacteraceae; genus Rhodanobacter. The sequence continues at coordinate 1,686 of CAIKJM010000448.1, forward strand.
AGTCTTCGCCAAGGGTGTTTTTTACGGCCCGGACTGTGTGGGACGAAAGGGTGATGGCGGCTTTTGCCCGATGCAAAACGCTGCTCCAATCGTTTCGAGGATCCGAGAGCC
>CAIKJM010000449.1 GCA_903827735.1 uncultured Rhodanobacter sp.
GTATGCCCAAAAGCCGCGGCGATGAAGCCGCGCTGTTTCTGAGCCAATTCGTCGAAGAGATGAAAACCTCGGGCTTCGTGGCCGACGCGCTGGCCAGACACGGCATTAGCGGCGCATCGGTGGCGCCGCCTTTCGAATAAATGGCTCGCGCCTTGGTAGGTTGGGATGAGCGTCAGCGAATCCCAACCTACCAAGAGTCCTAACCCAGGCCGTCGGCGTCGTTGCTCAGCCGGCGCCGAGAAAGCGGTAGCCGACGCCGGGCTCGGTTTTCAGCCAGCGCGGCGCGGCGGCATCGTCACCGAGCTTCTGGCGCAGCTTGCCCAGCACGATGCGCAGGTAGTGGGTGTCCTGCACGTGGGTGGCGCCCCACAGTTCGCGCAGCAGCTGCTGCTGGGTGACGACGCGCCCGGCATGGCGCAGCAGCAGCGCGAGCACGGCGTACTCCTTGCGCGTCAGCGATAGCAGCGCCCCGTCCAGATGCACTTCGCGCCGCGCCAGATCGATGATGAGATGACCGTCGTCGTAACGCTGCTGGGTCGCCGGCTCGCCGGGGCGACTGCGCAGCAGCACGCGCAGCCGCGCCATCAGCTCCTGGATTCCGAAGGGCTTGGTCACATAGTCGTTGGCACCGGCATCGAGCGCGCGCACTTTTTCCTTTTCCGCGTCACGCACGGTCAGCATCATCACCGGCACCTGCGTCCACTGGCGCAGCTCGGCCAGCACGTCGTGGCCCTCGCGATCGGGCAAGCCGATATCGAGAATCACCAGATCGGGCGACTGCGTCACTGCCAGCGCCAGCCCTTCCGCCGCGTTGGCCGCGAGAAACACCTCGTAACCTTCCGCGCGCAGGCCGATATCGAGGAAGCGCCGGATCTGCGCCTCGTCGTCGATCACAAGAATACGTGGAGAAGCCGAGGTCATGGCAGATCGATCGTCATAAGGTCATGGCAAGGTGCGTCGTTTGAATCCGCTGGCGAGCCAGCGTCACGGCTCCGAGCCCGGCGGCGCCGGCAGCGGCAGACTGATACGGATGGTGGTGCCGATGCCATCGCCTGGCAAGGCCTCGACGCTGCCGCCGTGCGCGCCGATCATGCCGCGGCAAATGGCCAATCCAAGGCCGGTGCCCTGCGGCGCGCGATCGCCGCGCGACACGGAATAAAACATATCGAAGATCTGCGCGCGCTCGGCCTCGGGAATACCGGGGCCGCGGTCGCTGACGTCGATCAGCAGGCGCTCGTCCTTGGTCTGCACGGTAACGCGCACGGCTTCATCGGCGGGCGAGAAGCGCGCCGCGTTCTCCAGAATGTTGAACAGCGCCTGCTCGATCAGCGCCGGGTGCACGTACAGCAGAATCGGCTCGTGCGGCGTCACGGTTTCCACGCGCAGATCGGGAAACAGCTTGCGCAGGCGCGTGATAGCGGCCGCGATGATCTCGCTGCTGTCGGTCCAATCGCGGCTGAGCTTGAGCGTACCGTGGCCCAGCCGGGTCATGTCGAGCAGGTTCTGAATGTAACGATCCAGCCGCTGACCTTCGCCGAGAATCGATTGCAGCAACTCGGTGCGTTCTTCCTGCGGCAGCTTGGCTTCGTAGCTGATCAGCGTGCCGGCGGCGCCGATCATCGAAGCCAGCGGCGAGCGCAAATCGTGCGAAACGGAGGACAGCAGCGCGTTGCGCAAACGCTCGGTTTCACCCTGCACGCGAGCGCCTTCCAGCTCGTCGGACAACCGCGCGCGCTCCAGCGCCTGGCCGATATCCTGCGCCATCGCCAGCGCCAGGCTGCGGCGGTCGGCGTCGGGTTCGCCCTCTTCCGGATCGAAACGCAGGCCGATCACGCCGAGCTGCCGGGTATCGCTGCCCAGGGGAAGCACCCAGCACGGCGCGGCGTTCAAGGTGTCGGTGAAGCGGCCCGCCTGCTCGCCGTGGCGATCGCTCCAATCCGCCGCGGCCATGTCCTGCGCAGTGAACGCTCGTTCGCCGGGCGCGCTGGCGACCACGCGCAGCACCTGCTCGGAGTCGCGCGCCAGCATCGAAGCCTCGCAGTGAAGCACGCGCGCCATAGCCTTGCTGCCGACATCGCGGATGCCGTTGGCGTCGGTGCTGGTGCTCAGCTGTTGGCCCAGCGTCAGCAGCGCCCGCGTTTGCGCGTGCGCGGAGCGCAGCGATTCCACCTGGCTGGCCAGCCGTGTCGCCAGCCGGCTGCAGACCAGGGCCGCCACCAGAAACAGCGTAACGGCCAGCACATCGTCGAAATTGGCGATTTCCAGCGTGTAGCGTGGAGGCGCAAAGAAGAAGTTGTAGCCAAGAAAGCACAAAATAGCCGTATAGACGGCTACCGTCATTCGCGTTCGAACCGCCACCACCAGCACGGCCGTGAGAAAGATCAACGACAGATTGGCGACGGACAGATAGCGGTCGGCAATGAACGAAAGCCCGAAGGCCACGAAGGTCGCCAGCGTGGCGTACACGTATTCGCTGCGGCTGCCTCGATCGCGCGGCAGGCGCAGCCGCCGGCGCGCCTTCGCCCGTTCAGCCGGCGTGGCGATGATGGTCAGCTCCATATGCGCGCCGCGGCGCAGCAGCATCTGGGTCAGCGAGCGGCCCAGCATGCGGGCGATCGGGCGCTCGCGCGTGCGCCCGAGAATGATCTGACCCACGCCCTCGCGGTCCGCGTGGGCCAGCAGCTCGTCGGCAATCGAGTGGCCGCGCAGGATGATGGTTTCCCCGCCGAGCCGACGCGCCAGCCGCATCGCCGCATCGCGCTGCTCACGCCGCGCCGGATCCAGCCGCGTGCCGGTGTCGACGTAGGCCACGCTCCACGGCGCGCCGCGGCGCTCGGCGATGCGCCGCGCCACGCGCACCAGATAGTCGCTTTGCGCATGGCCGTCGATCGCCGCGAGCACGCGCCGACGCACGGTCATGGCGCTGCCGCGCGCCAGCATGTGCTCGCGCAGGTCGCTGTCGACGTGATCGGCGATGGTGCCCAAGGCCAGCTCGCGCAGCGCAGCCAGGTTGGTCGGCGAGAAGAAGGCATTCAGCGCCGCCGCGGCCGTTTCCGGCACGTAGACCTTGCCCTGCTTCAGCCGTGCGATCAGTTCGCGCGGTGGAAGATCGATCAGCACGATGTCACGCGCGTGATCCAGAAACGCATCGGGCACGGTTTCGCGCACGGTGATGCCGGTGATGCGCTGCACCTGGTCGTTGAGGCTTTCCAGATGCTGCACGTTGAGCGCGGTGTAGACCTCGATGCCGGCGTCGAGCAGCTCGGCGATATCCTGCCAGCGGCGCTCGTGACGGCCGCCGGGCAGGTTGCGATGGGCCAGCTCGTCGACCAGCAGCACGGCCGGCTTGCGCGCCAGCGCGGCGTCGAGGTCGAACTCGCTGAACTCGCGGTCGCCGCCGTTGAACGATTCGTAGCGCACGGCCCGACGCGGCAGCACCTCCATGCCTTCGAGCAGGGCCGCCGTCTCGGCGCGACCGTGGGTCTCCACCAGACCAACGACCACGTCGACACCCTGCCGCTTTAGCTCGCGCGCGGCAGAAAGCATCGCGTAGGTTTTGCCGACGCCGGGCGCGGCGCCGAGAAAAATCTTCAGCCGGTGGCTTTGTTCTTCGTGCGCGGTGTTGAGCAGCGCATCGGCACGGGCTTCGCGGGAAGGTTCGGTCATGCGGCGCAACTCCGGTCCAGGGCGTCCCGACCTAGGTCAGGTTCTCCGCACGACCGGTTGCCGGCCTGCGCTGTCATGCATGGTAATCCCCGCGTCATGAAAACCAATGCCGTCACGCGCGGATCAATAAAAATCGAAAACAAAAAAGCTGCAAGACGACAGCCCGACTTCAGGCTTACGTCTTGCAGCATCCCCCAAGACCGGTGTCGGATCGACCGATCCACGTCGAACCATCAGCCGCCGTGCTGGGACGAGTCCAGCGCGAGGTTGAGCTTGAGCACGTTGACACGCGGCTCGCCGAGTATGCCCAGCGTGCGGCCGCTGGTGGACTGATCGACCAGAGCCTGCACCTGCGACACGCTGAGCTTGCGGGCCTGCGCCACGCGCGCCAGCTGATACTGTGCGGCGGCCGGCGAAATCTCCGGATCCAAACCGCTGCCCGACGCGGTGATCAGATCCACCGGCACCGGCGCCTTGTTGCCGGGATCGACCGCATGCAGCGCGTCGATGCGCTGCTTGATCGCGTCGATCAGTGCCGGATTGGTCGGACCGGTGTTCGAACCGCTGGACGAGGCCGCGTTGTTCGGGTTCGGCGACGTGGCCGACGGACGACCCCAGAAGTACTTCGCATCAGTGAACGACTGACCGATCAGCGCCGAGCCGACCGGCTTACCGTTCCTCTCGATCAGGCTGCCGTTGGCCTGCCCAGGAAACATCACCTGCGCCAAGCCGGTGGCGAGCAGCGGATACGCAATGCCGGTGATAACCGTCATCAGCAGCAGCATGACAATGGATTGACGCAGTAATTTGCCCATGATGTTTCTCAGTAGTGAAGGATGGCGTCGAGCAGCGCCACGGTCTGGCTGCTCTTCTTGCCTTCGTCATAGGCCGGAAGATCGTAGGAGTGCTCGTAGCGAAGCTCCGGACGAATCTCCAGGTCCTGTGACACCCAATGAGTGACGCCTACCGTGTGGCTGGTGTAGCGAGTGGCGAAACCGGTGCGCTGCCCCTTCTGGTCGTTGTAGAACTCATTGCGGAACGACAGCATGTTGCTCGGGCTCAGTTCGAAGTTCAGATAATTGACGATGCCGTATTCGCCCGCCTTGCCCGGCAGCGGCGAGGATCCCGTGATTCCCGGCGTTTCGCCAGGGCCGAAGCCAGGCACGTTGCGGCCGTACATGTAGTAGGACTCGGTGAGCATATGGAAGCTCTGACTGAAGCGATGGCCCCAGGTCATCACGTACATCTGCACGTTGTTGTAGTTGTAGTCCGACTCGTTGAAATTATTGACGCAGGGGTAAAGCATGTCGTCGTTGCTTTTGGAAACCCAGCGTACGCAGGCCTGCAGCGACGGCCGCGCAGCCGAATTCCAGATTGCCGTATCGTTGCTGCCATTGACGCCAAGCTGCACCGTCCACTGGTTATTGAGCTTGGTCGTCGTCATCACACCCATCTGGGTGTAGGGATCGACGGTGTAGAGAATTGAGTGCGTGACCAGATAGTTCTGCGGCGAAAACTGTGCCTCGATATCCGGCAGCGACAGCCAGCGGCCGAAACGTATCTCCATGCCCTGCGCGACCGAAGGGATATACAGGTCGTAGTAGAAAAGCATCGGGTCGTCGCCGTAGATCTTGCCGGGCAGCGGCTCGTTGGCACCGGCCGGGTTGTTCAACAGCTGATTGCTGAAAACGCCCTTCATCGTGGTGAAGTGGTAGTCGTACCCGTACAGATTGGAGATGTCGAAGCCCCAGTCGACATGATCGGTCTGCACCGTGTCGGGCACGCGCTCGATATTCAGCACCCACTGGTTGAACTCCAATCGGTTCGGCCGCGTGGCGTACGACAGCGGATAGTTGCTCGTGTTGGAGGTACTGGCGTTGGCCGACGGATTGATCCAGCCGAACACCTCGATGCGGTTGTTTTTCATCCACTGCCCGAAGGCCGTGCAGGACAGCGCTTTTTCTAGCGGATACTGCGAGTTCGTATCCGGCACACCGATCGGCGCGTCGACGCCGCCCAGCTGCCATTCGGAGTTGGGAAAAGGCGGCGAGTCCAGCGGCGCCGGCATAGCACGACGCGGCGTGGCAGGCGCGTTCGGATCGGCCGGCTCCGCGTCTTCGCGATAGGCCGCCGCAAAGCGGCTCAAAAAGCCGACCGAGCAATCGCTGCTCGATACCTTGGCCGTCGCCGGAGCGGACATGGCCGACTGCGAATCGGCGTTGAGCGCCGCGTCGGACGAGGCGTCGACCGTGGCTATCGCCTGACCGACCGGCATCATCGCCACGAGGATCGCGCCGGAAAGAAGTGTCTTGTACTGCATAAAAGTTAAAGCCCCTGCAACTTTGGTCCGTGCCGGACCAGACTGGTGGTGAAAGTAAGTGAAATAAGTGAGTGGTGAAGTGTGTCGCGGTAATTCTTTTGATCAGATGCCGGCGTAACCACCGAGCTCGTATTCGTCGTTGACCGCGCTCAGCGGGTTGACGCTGACGACCGCTGGCTTGGCCAGGTCGACGCGTGTCCCTGCGGGCAAGGCGATAACGACTTCGCAGTCCGAATCATTGGCCGACAGGCGCAGCTCCATATCGGGATGGGTTGCGTCGGGTAGCGAGACAGAAAGCTTCAGGGTTTGCATCGACAGACTCCAGAGAGAAGTAAGTCGTCATGTCAACTCAGGCATGACGGTGAAAATGAATCAGGCCAGCTACGCTCAGGCGAATCCGCAAACGACGAGCAGCATGTCGATGATCTTGATACCGATAAACGGCACCACGATGCCGCCCAGGCCGTAGACCAGCAGGTTGCGCCGCAGCAGCGCACCTGCGCCCAGCGCGCGGTACTTCACGCCCTTCAGCGCCAGCGGGATCAGAAAAATGATGATCAGCGCGTTGAAGATCACCGCCGAAAGAATCGCGCTCTGCGGCGTGGCCAGATGCATCACGTTCAGCGCGTTGAGCGCGGGATACGTGGTGGCGAACGCCGCTGGAATGATCGCGAAATACTTGGCGATATCGTTGGAGATCGAGAACGTGGTCAGCGCGCCGCGGGTGATCAGCATCTGCTTGCCGATGGCCACCACTTCGATCAGCTTGGTCGGGTTCGAATCCAGGTCGACCATGTTGCCGGCCTCTTTCGCCGCCTGCGTGCCGGTGTTCATCGCCACCGCCACGTCGGCCTGCGCCAGCGCGGGAGCATCGTTGGTGCCGTCGCCGCACATCGCGACCAGGCGGTTTTCGGCCTGCATGTCGCGGATCAGCTTCAGCTTCGCTTCCGGCGTGGCTTCGGCGAGGAAATCATCGACGCCGGCTTCGGCCGCGATGGCCGCGGCCGTGAGCGGATTGTCGCCGGTGATCATGATGGTCTTGATGCCCATCTTGCGCATCTCGGCGAAGCGCTCCTTGATGCCGACCTTGACGATGTCCTTCAGCTCGATCACGCCGAGCGCGCGCGCACCTTCGGTGACGATCAGCGGCGTGGCACCGCGACGGGCGATGTCCTCGGCCATGCGCTTGACCAGCGGCGGCAGGTGGCTGCTCTGCGCTTCCAGGTGACGCTCGACCGCATCCAGCGCACCCTTGCGGATCTGGCGCGAGCCGATATCCACGCCGCTCATGCGCGTCTGCGCGGTGAACGGCACAAACTGCGCTTCACCCTCGGCCAGCTGCGGCTCGCTCAGACCATGCTTTTCCTTGGCCAGCACGATCACGCTGCGGCCTTCCGGCGTTTCATCGGCTAGCGAAGCCA
>CAIKJM010000450.1 GCA_903827735.1 uncultured Rhodanobacter sp.
CGCTTTATCGCGCTGGGCCTGGCTGGCTTCGCGCTGGCGGCTTGCGGACACAAGGACAAGGACGCGCCACTGGCGTTTGCGCCGGCCGACACACCGTACGTAGTGGCCAATCTGGACGTGCTGGACGACGACACGCGCAAGGCGCTGCTGACGCAGGCCGATATGCAGCTGCCTTCGCAGCTGGCGCAGCTCAACGCCGCCGCCGATCAGATGGCCAAGAAAGATCCCGATGGCGCGCGGCTGATGCACGCGCTGGTTGCCGAATTCAACGGCAAGACGATCGAGACCTTCGCGCAGAATGCCGGCCTCGATCTCAAAGGCTACTCCGCGCTCTACGGTATCGGCCTGTCGCCGGTGCTGCGCATCGGCCTGAGCGATCCGAAAGCCTTCGACGGCTTTGTCGGCCGGCTGGAAACCGCCTACGGCAAGAAGCTCGACGTCGCCAGCGTCGGCGCACAGAGCTATCGCAAGTACACTTTTACCAGCTCCGGCACTCAAGCCATTCTGGCCATGGTCGGCAAGCAGGCCGTGCTGACATTAGTGCCTGCGGACGTTACACCGGCGCTGCTGCGTCAGGCGCTCGGCCTGGATCGGCCGGAAAAGAGCCTGCAGGATGACGGCCGCCTGGCGACGCTGGCCAAGGACAAGGGCTATCAGAACTGGGTGGTCGGCGATCTCGACCTGACCCGCGCGCTGCCGTTGGCCATCAGCGGTAGCGACCCGCTGTTCGCTTCGATCATCAAGGCACACGCCGCGGCGGAGTCGGCTAAGACTGGCGAACCGGTCGCCAATCAGCTGCAGACCTCGCCCAGCTGCGCGCCTGAAGCGACCCGCATTGCGGCGCGCGTGCCGGCCATCAGCTTCGGCTACACCCAGCTTGATACGGGCCACCAGAACGTGCGTTTCGACATCGCGCTGGCCGACGACATCAGCAAGGCCTTCTCCGATCTGAAAGTCGAGCTGCCCGGCCTCGGTAGCGCCGGTACCGCACCTTTTGACGGCAGCATCGCGCTGCCGGTAGCGCAGCTGCGCACATTCTGGTCGGCGCAAGCCGATGCGGTGGCCGCCAAGCCGTTCACCTGCCCGGCCCTGACCGATCTCAACGACGGCTTCGCCAAGATCGCTCCGGCGATGCAGAAAGCGGCGATCCCACCGTTCGGCGACATGCTCGGCCTGCGCATCGCGCTGGACACGCTGGCTCCCGCTAAGGATGGCGGCATGCCGGTCTTCACCGGCCGCATCGTGCTCGGTAGCAACAACCCGACCGGCCTGCTGGCGATGAGCCAGATGATGGTGCCGGCACTGGCGCAGCTGAAGCTCACACCTAACGGACCGCCCGCGGCGCTGCCCAAGGACATGGCCAGCATGCTCGGCCAGCCGGCTTGGATCGCGCTGGGCGACAAGGCCGTTGCCATCGGCATCGGCGCCGGCGAAGACGCGCAGCTGGCCGACACGCTGAAAGCACCGACCGGCGACACCGGCCGTACCGCCCGCATGCACCTGACCGGCGCGATGTATCTGACATGGCTACAGTTGATGGAAGCCAAGGCCGACAGCCTTTCCGCCACCGCTGCTGCACTGGCCAAGAATAATGACGACCCTTCCATCGACGGCGCCGACGCCGGCACGGATGACCCGGCCCAGATCGCGGCCGATGCGGCGCGCTCGAAAGCGCAGTTTGATGCAATGAAGGCGCAGGCTGCGCGTGTCAACAGTATCGATGCGGAAACGCATGTGGAAGCCGACGGCATGGTGATCACCAGCCAAACCACCTTGAAATAGAGCGACCGCTTATAACCGTGACAGCAAAACCGGAGTGCCAGCGCTCCGGTTTTTTTTCGCGGATTTTCTGCGCCGTCACCGGCCAGGGCAAAGCGGAGGACACGTCGCGAAACGCTCTGCGCTCCAGATCACAGCTTCGATCACTTGCTGAACCGAATCACCGCACCGCCACATCATTTTCACGCATCGACTGTTGCCATATACCCCACGGGAGCCGGCAACAACGGCATCCAACTGTCGTTTTGACAGACTTCCACCACCAAGGAGATAGCCATGCGTACACGTTCACTGATTCGTAGCAGCCTTATTGCCGCCGGCCTGATGGTCGCCTTCGCAGCTGTTCCGGTTAGCCAGGTCATGGCCCAGGATTCGGCGACCTCCAATCAGACGGTGCCGGAAAAGGCCGCTGATGGCCTGATCACCACCAAGATCAAATCCGTGCTGGCCACCACCAAGGGCATCAAGTCCACCGATATCTCGGTGACCACGGTCGAAGGCGCAGTGACCCTGACCGGCACTGCTACCAGCAGCAAGGAAAAGGCGCACGTAGTCCGCGTGACCAAGAAAGTGAAGGGCGTGAAGAGCGTAGACGCATCTGGCGTGACCGTCGCAGCGGCCCCGGCCTCGGGCTCCAGCAGCGGCATGTAATGAGCTAGTCCGCGCCGTCACAACGTTGCGATAGCCAAAGAAAAAGGAGCCGCCAGGCTCCTTTTTCTTTGGCTAACTTCCCCCTCCCCACTAGCGGCCGCAAAGGCTTTGAAAAACTCGGCAGACGTCACGTAAAGGACCTATCGCCTGCAATAGCCTGCAATAGCCTGCAGCAAGCTGACCGCCGCAAAAATATGGTAGCGCAATCATTTAAGCAGCGATAGCATCGGCATGCCGCTTTATCAACCTCGAGCCGGGCCGCAAGCTGCCTGGCATATCGACCAGCCGTGACAGGGGAACACCATGAACAACCAAGCCTTTGATTTCGCTGACGCCAACGCCCGCCGGGTTGTAAGCCTTGGCAGTTCCATCCGTCACGGACTGATGGGCGCTGGTTTGGCGGCCGCGATCGCGCTTGCGCCGTGCCTCGCATTTGCTCAGACCAACGAGGGATCGGGGCCGCGGCAAGAACCGGCCAAGACCCTGCCCGTGCCATATGCCGATATCAGTCCCGGCATGCAGAAACTGATCGCCGGACCGCTCAATCCCGACTGGAACGACCAGTGGAAGACTGGCGCAGAAGCACGCGCCTACGCCAACAAGCAGGCCGCCGGGGCGGTAAAAACCATACCGGGGATGCTGCAACGCCTGCACGTATCGGTCAAACCGGCGGTGATGGCAGGAGTGAAGGTTTTCGTCGTCACGCCGGAGACCATTCCAGCAGAGAATCGCGACAAGGTGCTGATCCACGTCCATGGCGGATGTTATGTGCTGTTTCCCGGCGAGTCGGGTACGACCGAGGCGATCATGATGGCCGGATTCGGTCACTACAAGGTGATCTCGGTCGACTACCGGATGCCGCCCGAGGCATATTTTCCGGTAGCGCTGGACGATGCCGTCGCGGTCTACAAAGACGTGCTCAAGACCACGCCGGCCAAGAACATTGCCTTTTTCGGCACCTCCGCCGGCGGTGCGCTCACGCTGGAGATGGTGCTTCGTGCCCGCGCCGAAGGATTACCCGTGCCTGGAGCGATTGCGCCCGGTACGCCGATGTCCGACGTCACCAAAACCGGCGACAGCTTTCAGACCAATGAAAAGGTCGACAACGTGCTCGTCTCCCGCGACGGCTTCTGCGACGCCGGCACGATCATTTACGCGCACGGCCACGACCTGAAAGACCCGCTGCTATCGCCGGTCTACGGCGACATGCACGGATTTCCCCCGGCGATTTTGACCACCGGCACTCGCGACCTGCTGCTGAGCAACACCGTGAGGGTGCATCGCAACTTGCTCCGAGCCGGCGTGGAAGCCCAGCTCGAGGTGTTCGAGGGCGAGTCGCACGCGCAGTATCAGTTCGACGATCAGTTGCCCGAGACCAAAGAAGCGTTCGAGGAAATCGCGAGCTTCTTCGGGAAGCATCTGGGCCACTGATTCCAGCCCGTCAAACGAGCCGAAATCAACGCGAGAGCCTGCACTCGTCAGCGGTTGAGCAGGTTACTGCCGCCGCCAAAGTTCTGCGAGCTGCGCGTTTCTTCCAGCTCCACGCCATCGAGCCCCTGTGACAGGGTATGCGCGTCGCCCCCCTGTGCCAGCTTGATGCGCAGGCGCACCTCATTGGAGCTGTCCGCGTAGCGCAGCGCATCCTCGTAAGAGATCTCACCGGCGTGATAGAGCTCGACCAGGGATTGGTCGAACGTCTTCATGCCGAGCAGGGTCGACTCCTTCATCACTTCCTTGAGCTTGTGCAGATCGCCCTGGCGGATGTAATCCTGCACCAGCGGCGTGCCCAGCAACACTTCTACCGCGACGCGACGCGCCTTGCCATCCGGCGTTGGAATCAGCATCTGCGCCACGATGCCTTTGAGGTTCAGCGATAGATCCATCAGCAGCTGTTCGCGACGATCCTCAGTGAAGAAGTGCAGGATGCGGTCCATGGCCTGATTGGCGTTGTTCGCGTGCAGCGTGCACAGGCAGAGATGGCCCGTCTCGGAAAAGTTGATCGCGTGTTCCATCGTCTCGCGCGTGCGCACCTCGCCGATCATGATCACATCGGGCGCCTGACGCAGCGTGTTCTTCAGCGCGTTTTCCCAGCTGTCGGTATCGATGCCGAGCTCGCGCTGCGTGATGATGCAGCCCTCGTGCTTGTGCACGTACTCAATCGGATCCTCGATGGTGATGATGTGACCGGTCGAGTTCTGGTTGCGGTAGCCGATCATCGATGCCAGCGACGTCGACTTACCGCTACGGGTGGCGCCGACGAAGATGATGATGCCGCGCTTGGTCATCGCCAGCTGCTTGATCACCGGCGGCAGGGTCAGTTCTTCCGGCGTGGGAATCTTCGACTCGATCCGGCGCAGCACCATGCCGACGCAGTTGCGCTGGTAGAAGCAAGACACGCGGAAGCGCCCCACGCCCTGCGCCGAAATCGCGAACTGGCACTCGTGGGTTTTCTCGAACTCCTCGCGCTGTCCCGGCGTCATCACGTTGAGCACCATGTCGCGCGCCTGCTGCACGCTGAGCGGACTCTGGGTGATCGGCACGATCCGGCCCTGCACTTTCATCGACGGCGCTACACCTGCCGTGATGAACAGATCGGATGCCTTCTTGTGCACCATCAACTTCAGGAACGAGGTGAAATCAAAATCGCTCATGGCGACGCTCCGCGAAAACAGTAAGTGCAACTAGGGAACGGGGAACAAACTAAGGGGGGGGCAAGGCAAGATGCTGTCAGTGCACTGAGTCCGCCTTTGCTTATTTGAAGGTGTCCTTGTTCTTTGCATACGTCGAGGCTTCCTGGCGTGACACCAGGCCGCGCTTGACCAGATCCTGCAAGCACTGATCCAACGTCTGCATACCGAACTGCTGGCCGGTCTGGATCGACGAATACATTTGCGCGACCTTGTCCTCGCGGATCAGGTTACGAATCGCCGGAATACCGACCATGATCTCGTGCGCCGCGATCCGGCCGCCGCCCACTTTCTTCAGCAGCGACTGCGACACCACCGCGCGCAGCGACTCGGACAGCATCGAGCGCACCATCGGCTTTTCGCCGGCGGGGAACACGTCGATGATGCGGTCGATGGTCTTGGCCGCCGAGCTGGTATGCACGGTGCCAAACACCAGATGGCCGGTTTCCGCGGCGGTCAGCGCCAGGCGAATGGTTTCCAGATCGCGCAGCTCGCCAACCAGGATGTAATCGGGATCTTCGCGCAGCGCCGAACGCAGCGCTTCGTTGAAGCCCAGCGTGTCGCGATGCACTTCGCGCTGATTGACCAGGCACTTCTGCGAGGTATGCACGAATTCGATCGGGTCCTCGACCGTCAGCATGTGACCGTATTCGTTCTTGTTGATGTGGTCGACCATGGCCGCCAGCGTCGTCGACTTGCCCGAGCCGGTCGGGCCGGTCACCAGGATCAGACCCTGCGGCTGTTCGATCAGCTGCTTGAACACCGGCGGGCAGCCCAGGTCTTCCAGCGTGAGCACTTCCGACGGAATGGTACGGAACACCGCACCGGCACCGCGGTTCTGGTTGAACGCGTTGACGCGGAAGCGCGCCAGCCCCGGAATTTCGAAGGAGAAGTCGGTTTCGTAGAATTCTTCGTAATCGCGGCGCTGCTTGTCCGACATGATGTCGTACACCAGCGAGTGCACCTGCTTGTGCTCCAGCGCGGGAATATTGATGCGGCGCACGTCGCCGTCGACGCGGATCATCGGCGGCAGTCCCGCGGAAAGGTGCAAATCCGAGGCCTTGTTCTTTACCGAGAAGGCAAGCAGTTCGGCAATGTCCATCTATGTGTTCCCCTGAACCAATCGTCTGGATGACTTGAATTTTATGGCGCGGCGTAAGCGCCGCATCGCGGATGGCGATGATGTTCGCACGGATGAACGGCCGTCGCGCATGCTGCGCGCGCCGCTTGTCTGTGAACGAAGAACCCCGGATCCCCTTGCAGCTCGTTCGATACTACTCGCGCAACAGGCTGTACGGCCAGTCTTTTTCCGCGACAGCAAGGTGCATGAGGAGACCCTCGTTGCAGGATTTTCGCAAAACCGCAGCGATAACTGCCGACTCGTCGAAGCCAACCCGCCAAAGCGGCTCCGTCGCTGCTGCCAACGGCAACAGGGAAGCATCGCCAGAGGCCCGCCTCCGGTAAGGTAGCGCCCTGGACAAATGCGCTTTGAGGAAAACTGCATGGCACGACTAGCCTTTATCGGCGGCGGCAATATGGCCCGTAGCCTGATCGGCGGCCTGCTGAAAACCGGCATGCCCGCCGCGGCGATCAGCGTGGCCGAACCGCTGGCCGAGGCGCGTCACGCGCTGGGCCGCGAATTCGCCGTCGCCTGCTACGCCGACAACCGCCTCGCCGTGGCCGAGGCCGAAGTGATCGTGCTGGCGGTGAAACCGCAGATCATGCCGGCCATCCACACCGAGCTGCGGGACACCTTTCAGCGCAACCGTCCGCTGCTGATCTCGATCGCGGCCGGCGTACGGCTAGATCAGCTGGAGCGCTGGTTTGGGGCGCACCTGCCGATCGTGCGCTGCATGCCCAACACGCCCGCCCTGATCGGCGCCGGCGCGACCGGCTTGTGCGCCAACCAACGGGTCAGCCCGGCGCAGAAAGCGCAGGCCCAGCACATTCTCGACGCCGCCGGCCTCACCCGCTGGATCGACGATGAAACGCTGATGGACACGGTTACCGCTCTGTCCGGCTCGGGCCCCGCGTATTTTTTTATGCTGGTCGAGGCGCTCGAGGCCGCCGCCGTAGCGCAGGGCCTGCCGCGCGACACCGCCCGCGCGCTGGCCGCGCAAACCTGTCTCGGCGCCGGCCGCATGCTGGTCGAGGGCGGCGAAGACCCCGGCCTGCTGCGCCAGCGCGTCACTTCGCCCAACGGCACCACCCAGGCGGCGCTGGAAAGCTTCGCTGCCGACGAACTCCCGCGCATCGTCGCGCGCGCCGTTGCCGCCGCCACCCACCGCGGCGTCGCACTCGCCGCCAGTCTGGACACCATCTCGTGAGCTATCTGCTGAACGCCGTTTCCCTGCTGATCGAACTGGCATTCGATGCGGTCATCACCCTGCTTGTCGTGCGCCTGCTCGCCGAGGCCTGTCGCGCCGATTTCAACAACCCGCTGAGCCAGTTCGTCTACCGCTACACGAACCCGGTGCTGGCACCGGTGCGCCGCGTGATCCCCAATTGGCGCCGCATCAACCTCGCCGCGCTGCTGCTCGCATGGCTGGCCATGCTGCTGAAACGGCTCGTACTATTTCTGGTCATCGGCGTGATGCCGCACGCGCTCGGTCTGGTGGTGCTGGCCTTCGCCGAGCTGCTCGATTTTCTGCTGCTGTTCTATCTGGTGCTGATCTTCGCCTGGTCGCTCATGAGCATGCTGGCCGTGGATCGCCGTCAGCCTGTGCTGCGTCTGGCGGGCTCTATCGTTGAGCCGCTGCTGCGGCCGCTTCGCGGCAAGCTGACCGCGGGAAACATCGATTTTTCGCCAACGGTGGTGATGGTCGTACTGTTGCTGGCGCGGATGTTGATCGCAGCGCCGCTGCTCGATGTCGGTACCCGACTGGCACTGACCGGCTGACCCTTGCCTGCAGTCACGGCGCTGCCCGTCCTCTGGCGGGAAGTGGATGCGCTAGCATGCGACGTCATTCATACAGAACCCGCGCATGAAAGCGAAACGGCATCGCCTGCCTCTCTGTCTGCTGGTAACCGCTATCGTCACCACGATCGGCGGTTGTAACCGGGCACCGTCACAAGCATCACAGGCAGCGGGTGCCGCGGCGGTCGGCCCAGTCGCGCCCACGGCCGCGGCAAAGCCCGACGTGGTCGCGGCCCATATCGACAGCACGGTGAAGCCTGGCGACGATTTCTTCAGCTATGCCAACGGCGGATGGCTGAAGAGCCATCCGATTCCAGCCTCCGAAGCCGACTGGGGTATCGGCAAGCTGGTGCAGGAGGACCTTTACGACAAGTTGCGCAAGATCAGCGAGGACGCTGCCGCGGCGAAGCAGGCGGCCAACGGCAGCGACGAGCAGAAGATCGGCGACTTCTGGAGCACGGCCATGGACAGCGCTCTGGCCGAACGCCAGGGCCTTACGCCGCTGAAACCCGAGCTTGACCGCATCGAGGCAATTACGAACGTGCAGGGTGCGCTCGATGCGGGCTTCGCCCTGCAACCGCTGGGAGTTGATGCATTCTTCGACGTCGGCGTGCAGCAGGACGAAAAGCAGAGCGACGTGATGGCGGTCCATCTCGCCCAGGGAGGTCTGGGCTTGCCTGACCGCGACTACTACTTCAACAACGAGGCGGGCGTGGCCAAGGCGCGCACGGCTTACGTCGAGCACCTGCAACGGATGTTCAAGCTGCTCGGTGAGGACGATACTGCAGCAGGCAATAGCGCCGCCAAGGTGATGGCTTTCGAGACATCACTGGCCAAGGTCTCGCGGCCGCTGGCCGACCTGCGTGACCCGCAGAAGAACTACAACAAGCTGGTACCCGCCGACCTCACCCGCCAGTTCACCCCAGACATCGCATGGAACCGGCGACTGCATGCGTGGAGGCTGGATCCGTCTTACGTCATCGTCGGCCAGCCCGAATTTTTCGACGGTCTGCAGAAGCTGCTCACCCAGACGCCGGTGCCCGTGCTGCGCGACTACCTGCGCGTGCACCTGATCGACGAGTACGCCTCGACCTTGGGCAACGCCTTCGACAATGAGCATTTCGATTTCTACGGCCGCGCGCTCACCGGCCAGAAAGAACAGCGACCGCGCTGGAAGCGCACGCTTGATGCGGAAAATCGCGCGATCGGCATGATCCTCGGCCGCATCTTCGTCAAGGAATACTTTCCGGAAAAAACCAAGCAGCGCTACAACGACCTGGTCGAGGCGATCCGCACGGCCTACGGCGAACGCATCGACAAACTCGACTGGATGAGCGCCCCCACCAAGGCCAAGGCACGCGAGAAGCTAGCCGCAGTGACCAAGAAGGTGGGCTACCCGGACAAATGGAAGGATTACTCCGCGCTGCAGATCGGCCGCGACTCCTACGCGCAGAACGAGATGAATGCACGGCGCTGGGCTTTCAACGACCAGGTGGCGAAATTCGGCAAGCCGGTTGACCGCACCGAATGGGACATGACCCCGCAGACCTACAACGCTTACTACAACCCCTCGAATAACGAGATCGTGCTGCCAGCCGCGCAGTTCGCCATCCCCGGCTTCAAGGACGACGAGGTCGATGACGCCGTGGTCTACGGCTACGCGGCTGCATCGACCATTGGTCATGAAATCACTCACGGCTTCGACGACGAAGGCCGCCAATTCGATGCAAAGGGCAACCTGTCGGACTGGTGGACCCAGGAGGATGCAAAAAAGTTCGGCGAGCGCGCTGACGTGCTGGTCAAACAGTTCGATGCCTATGAACCGCTGCCGGGACTGCATATCAACGGGCGCGCCAGCCTGGGCGAAAACATGGCCGACTTCGGTGGCGTGCTGATCGGCCTGGACGCGTTCAAGAAGACCGAGCAATACAAGAGGGGTGAGAAGATCGCTGGCTATACGCCGCTGCAGCGCTTCTTCCTCGGCTACGCGCTGTCGTGGATTTTCGAGGAGCAGGATGCCCTACTGCGTCAAGGCCTGCTCAGCGACGTGCATGCCCCGGCCAAATGGCGCGTCAATGGGCCGCTGTCGAACATCCCCGAGTTCTACCAGGCGTTCGACATCAAACCCGGTCAGCCGATGTGGCGCGACGAAAAGGATCGTGCACACATCTGGTAAGCCGATGCCTGATCCGCGCCACTACGGTGCAGGTGATTCCTGCCGCGCCGACCAGCCAAGAATGATCCGGTGAATCGCATCGAGCCCGTCGAATAATGCCGCCGGCCCGGGCTGCAAAATGATCGGCGACTTGATCTCGTAGAGATCGCCGTGGATCACCGCAGGAATGATCTCCCAACCCGGGCGGGCCGCCACCCTCTCGGGCCGGAAGCGCTTGCCGCACCAAGAGCCGAGGATGATGTCGGGCGCGCGGCGTATCACTTCGTCGCC
>CAIKJM010000451.1 GCA_903827735.1 uncultured Rhodanobacter sp.
CTTTCCCCAAGGCCGCGAATTTTCATGACGCGCATCGTTGTTGTCGGCAGCATCAATATGGACCTGGTTACTCTGGCGCCGCGCTTCCCAGCGCCCGGTGAAACCCTGATGGGAAAAAGTTTTCACACCATTCCCGGCGGTAAAGGCGCCAATCAGGCAGTTGCTGCAGCCCGCCTTGGTGCCCAGGTGTCGCTGATCGGAGCGCTCGGCGACGACGTCTTCAGCATGCAGCTGCGCCAGGGCTTAGCCGACGAAGGCGTGGATATCGAACATGTGCAGATGCTCGATGACTGCGCCAGCGGCACCGCATCCATCACCGTGGCGCAGGGCGACAATCACATCCTCGTCGTGCCTGCAGCGAATGCCCGGGTCACGCCCGAGCAGGTCGAGCGCGCGAAAGAGCTGATCGAGCGCGCCGACGCCGTACTCGTGCAGATGGAGATTCCTTTGGCAACGGTCGAAGCCACGGTGCGGCTGACGCATAAGCTCGGTGTACCGGTGATTCTGAATCCCGCGCCCGCGCAGCCGCTGCCGACCGACTGGCTGAAGCTCGTGCGCTACGTCACGCCCAACCAGCACGAGCTGGCGATTCTGCTCGATGCCGACATCGACGAGGATTTCCACGCGTTGATGCAGCGCGCGCCTTGCCCGGTCGTGCTGACGCGCGGCGCTGAAGGCGCCTGGTATCGCGACGATGGCGCCCTTTTACATCAGTCCGGTTTTCACGTGGACGTCGTCGACACCACCGGTGCCGGCGATACCTTCAACGCAGCGCTTGCCGTGTTTCTACGCGAAGGTCTGCCAACGGCAGTAAAAAAAGCCTGCGCGGCAGCCGCGCTTTCCGTGGCTCGACTCGGCGCACAGGGCGGCATGCCGCGCCTGAGCGAGGTCGAGGCCTTGCTGGAGCAGCAGCCATGAGGCGCACCGGACTCCTGCACGCCGAACTCAACCGGGTGATCGCCGCGATGGGACACACCGACACGCTGGTGATTGCCGACGTCGGCCTGCCCGTGCCCCGCGGCGTGCCGTGTATCGACTTGGCTGTGCTGCCTGGCCTACCCTCTTTTGCGCAGGTGTTCGAGGCCATCTGCGCCGAACTCGCGGTAGAGGCGGCCACCTTTGCCGAAGAAATCCACCAGAAGAATCTTGCGCTGGCGGCGCTGGCCGACCGACTGAAACAGGGCGGCATGCCCGTGGACGAAATCAGCCACGCGGATTTCAAGCTGCGCTGTGCCGGCGCGGTCGCCATCGTGCGCACCGGCGAAACCTCGCCCTACGCCAACGTGATCCTGCACGCGGGGGTGACGTTTTGAGCGCGCCGCTGCAAGCCGTACCGTATGACCCAGCCACCGCCATGCCACTAGTCAGCATGCACGGTATCCAGAAGGCGTTCGGCCCGGTAAAGGTGCTGGAAGGCGTGGATTTCGAACTGCTGCCGGGCGAAGTCCATGCGCTGATGGGTGAAAATGGCGCCGGCAAATCCACTCTGATGAAAGTGCTGACCGGCGTGCATAAGGCCGATGCCGGCGATATCAAAGTAGACGGTCAAACGGTGTCGATCCATTCCACCACAGATGCTGAAAAACACGGCATCGCCATCATCCATCAGGAACTCAACCTGATTCCCCACCTGAGCGTGACGGAGAACCTTTTTCTCGGTCGCGAATTGAGCACGCTCGGTGTATTGCACCGACGCGCCATGCGCAAACGCGCGCGCGAATGGCTTGCCCAGGTCGGCATGCAGTCGATCGATCCGGATATGCCGGTGGCGCGTCTGTCGGTAGGCCAGCAGCAAATGGTCGAGATCGCCAAGGCGCTGGGCCAGAACGCCCGTGTGCTGATCATGGACGAGCCGACCGCCGCGCTGAGCGAGCGCGAGACGGACACGCTGTTCGCGCTCATCCGCGAGCTGCGCAACAAGGGCACGGGCATCGTCTACGTATCGCATCGCATGGAAGAGATCTTCGTGCTGTGCGATCGCATTTCCGTGCTGCGCGACGGTCACTTCGTCGGCACGCGCCTGATTCCCGGCCTGAGTCTGGACGAGGTCGTGCAAATGATGGTGGGACGCAGCCTGGAGGCGCGTTTCCCCAGCCGCGACGTCACTCCGGGAAAAGTTCTGCTCAAAGTCGAGCATCTCGGCGACAAGCACGTGCACGACATCAGCTTCGAACTGCGCGCCGGCGAGGTGCTGGGCGTGGCTGGGCTGATGGGTGCCGGTCGCACCGAGCTGGCGCGCCTGCTGTTCGGACTGGACAAGGCCAGCGAAGGCCGCGTGCTGCTCGACGATCAGCCCATCCAGACGCGTACGCCAGTGCAGGCGATCAAGGCGGGGCTGGGCTTTGTGACCGAGGACCGCAAGGCGCAGGGCCTGGTGCTGGATCTGAGCCTGCGCGAGAACATCAGCCTGCCGCGCGTGCCCGCGCACGCGGGTGTCATCGATCGCGCCGCGGAAAAGCGGCAGACCAAGGGCTTGATCGAGCAGCTGAAAATCCGCACGCGCGACATGGAGCTGCCGGCCCGCGCGCTGTCGGGCGGCAACCAGCAGAAGGTAGTGCTAGCGAAATGGCTGGCGCTGAAGCCGCGCGTGCTAATTCTGGATGAGCCCACTCGCGGCGTGGACGTGGGCGGCAAGGCCGAGATCTATCAGATCATCAACCAGCTGGTGGCCAGCGGCGTGGCGATTCTGATGATTTCCTCCGAACTGCCCGAAGTGCTGGCGATGAGCGATCGCATCCTGGTGATGCACGAAGGGCGCGCCAGCGCCCTGCTGGATGCCGCCACGGCGACCCAGGAAACCGTAATGCTTGCCGCTACCGGCGGCCACTGACCATGACGAGTACGAATGCAATGACGAGCAGATTTTCTTTTGGCAACGGCGCCGCGCTGCTGCAGCGGCTGGGCTCGGTGATCGGACTGCTGCTGCTGATCATCGCCCTGAGCGTGCTGAGCCCCGACTTTCTCAATGCGGGTAACCTGCTCACCGTTCTGCGCCAGGTGTCGATCAACGCGTTGATCGCCTTCGGCATGACCTTCGTGATACTGGCCGGCGGCATCGATCTGTC
>CAIKJM010000452.1 GCA_903827735.1 uncultured Rhodanobacter sp.
ACTCAATCAAGCCGTCGACAGCTCCGTGGTTTTCGTTCTCGACAACCCCGATCTGCTGGCACGCGCGCACTGGGGCGCCTACGGTGTGTCGAAGGCCGCGTTGGAACGCTTCGTGGCGATTCTGCATCAAGAAAACGATGCCGGTCCCCTGCGCGTCAGCGCGCTGCTGCCGGCGCCGATGCGCACCGCGCTGCGGCGCCAGGCGTACTTCGGCGAGGACATCATGCAGCGCCCGCTGCCGGACGCCGCGGCCGAGGCAGCCGTCTATTTGCTCAGCGCGCAGTCCGCGCAGGCGCGCGGTGCGGTGCTGGATCTTCGCGCCAACTGATAAACCCGTCGGTGCGACCGATGCGGCAACGGCTATCCTGTGACGGCCTCGAGGGGGAGTGATTCACGATGGAAACGGAGATGACCACGTTGTCGGCGGGGATCATGTTGTTTCTGATCATGGACCCGCTCGGCAATATCCCGTTTTTTCTAAGCCTGCTGAAGGACGTGCCGCCCAAGCGCCGACGCGCGGTGATGGTGCGCGAACTGCTGATCGCACTGGGCGTGTTGCTGGTGTTCCTGTTCGGCGGTCAGCACATTCTCAAGCTGCTGCAGCTCAAACCCGACTCGATCAGCATCGCCGGCGGCATCGTGCTTTTTCTGATCGGCATTCGCATGGTGTTTCCGCCGGCTGACGGCGGCGGCATCTTCGGCAAACCGGGCGAGGGCGAACCCTTTATCGTGCCGATGGCGATTCCCGGCGTGGCCGGCCCTTCGGCGATGGCCGCGCTGCTGCTGCTGACCAACACTCAGCCTGGCCGCACCGCAGATTGGGTCACCGCGCTGTTGCTGGCGTGGCTGGCAACGTCGCTGATTCTGCTCAGCGCCACCTACCTGTTTCGCTGGCTGGGTGAGAGCGTGCTCACCGCGCTGGAGCGCGTGATGGGTATGCTCCTGATCGCGCTGTCAGTGCAGATGTTCATGTCGGGCGTCGCCTCGTTCATGCACGTCAGTTTGTGAGAACGCCAGCGCAGTAACTTTTGTTTGGCGTCCGCGTGACAGGCCCCTGTAACAATTGATCTTCAGGATGAGCGAAAACCTGAGGACACGGTCATGCTCTCGATCGAACAGACCCTTACCGAGCGGTTGCCCTGGCTTGCTCAGCATCCCAGAATCCGCCGCCCCGTCGCCGATATGCTGGGTCGGCTGGCCGACGAAGACGGCTTCAATCGCGTGCTGGACAAGGTCGGCGCCGCCGAAGGTTTCGATTTCGTCGAGCGCGTACTCGACCTGCTCGGCACGAGTTATCACGTCAGCCCGCGCGAGCGTGAAAATATTCCGGTCGACGGCGGCCTGCTGGTAGTAGCGAACCATCCGCTGGGCATGCAGGACGCGCTGGCCATGCTGCAGTTGATCGGCTCGGTGCGCAGCGACGTGCGGATTCTCGGCAACGACTGGCTGGCCGTGGTGCCGCAGCTCAAAAAACTTCTGCTGCCGGTCGATGTGTTCGGCAAGGGCAGCGGCTCGCGTCTGCGCGGCATTTATCGCGCGCTGGATGAAGGCCAGGCTCTTATCGTGTTTCCAGCTGGCGAGGTGTCGCGCGTGCGCGCCGACGGCGTGCGTGACGGCCACTGGTCGGACGGCTTTGCGCGGCTGGCCATGCGCAAAAAGGTACCGGTGCTTCCGATCCACGTCGCGGCGCGCAATTCGGCGATGTTCTATGGCCTGTCGATGCTGGCCAAGCCGCTCAGCACCGCCATGCTGCCGCGCGAGGCGGTAACGGTCGGTAGCCGACGCATCGGCTTCAGCATCGGTGCGCTGGTCGGTGCCGATGAACTGGCGCAGCGCAGCGGCGGCTCACCCGAGCAGGCCGCCAAGCTGATGCGCCGGCACGTGTATCGCGTGGGGCGTCATCGCGGGCTTATTTTCGGCGGGCAGGCGCCGCTGGCGCATCCGGAGCCGGTCGATCAGGTGGCTGCCGAGCTGATGCAGTCAGAGAAGCTTGCCGATCTCGGCGACGGCAAGCAGGCGTGGCTGTTCAAGGGCGCGCTCGACAGTCCGGTGATGCGCGAGATCGGCCGCCTGCGCGAGCTCACCTTTCGCAAGGTGGGCGAGGGCACGGGCACGCGTCGGGATCTCGATGCCTACGATCCACACTACGAGCATCTGGTGCTGTGGGATACCAAGGCCCTGCGCATCGTCGGCTCCTATCGTTTCGGTCACGGCGGCCGGCTGCTCGCCGAGCGCGGTATGGCCGGCCTCTACACCGCCAGCCTGTTCCACTACTCGCCGGCGCTGGAGTCGCGCCTAGCGCAGGGACTGGAGCTGGGTCGAAGCTTCGTCGCGCCGGCCTACTGGCGCTCGCGCGCACTCGATCAGCTATGGCAGGGCATCGGGCTGTATCTTCAGCGGCATCCGGACCTGCGCTACATGTTCGGTCCGGTCAGCATGTCGGTGGCCATGCCGCGCGAGGCACGCGAGTGGATCGTCGCGGCGCATCAGCATTATTTTGGCAAACCGGGTCTGGCCGAAGCGCGCCGCCCCTTCGTTGTGTCGAGCGACGTCAGCAGCGGGGTGCAGCGCGCCCTGCAGGGCCTGGATGCCTCGGCTGGTTTGGGCAAACTCAAGCATCATCTGGACGCGCTCGGCGTGAGCTTGCCGGTGCTGTATCGCCAGTATGTGGATCTGGTCGATGCCGACGGGGTGCAGTTTCTCGATTTCGGTGAAGATCCCGATTTCTCCGGCTGCGTCGACGGTTTAGTGATGCTGGATCTGGCCCGGCTCAAGCCGGCCAAACGCGCGCGTTATCTGGGCAAGTCGGCCGCTTAGGTCGACATTGCGGAACGGCAATCGTCCCCCCGGCTGCCACCTCCATAAGCTTGCGATTCGAGCACGACATAGCTGATCAGATCGATTTTTGTATCGTATTTTCATGCGATATGCGATGTCCAGAAGTGACGCCCGGCGGCCTGCAGCCCACATCGCCGGCTGCGCCGCGGTCTGCGCAGGCTGGCGAAGTTACGCGCTAAAATGGTTTGCGCAATATATTGCGATAACTACCGCAATGAAACTTTTGTAAAGACGCTGTAAAATTTGCGTGGAATCATGCGTTTTCAGTATCGAAGTTTGGGGACAAGGGCGACAGATTTTTCGAGCAAACGCGTCATCGTTGGCAGCGCCTGACAGCGTCGGCCTCCAGCGGTGCAAATCTAGATTTGCTCGTAAGACGAACTTTTCCGCGAAACCGGCCTTTGCCATGGCGCCACGCGCAGGCCAAAGGCAAATCAATCCATTCATGACTCAACCGGGAACTATCCAAATGAAGCGAAGCCACCTATCTGCCGCCATTGCGCTTGCCTGCGTGATGAGTTCGGGCGTGGTCATGGCGCAGACGGCCACCGATCCGGCTGCGAGCA
>CAIKJM010000453.1 GCA_903827735.1 uncultured Rhodanobacter sp.
CGTGCATGCTGCTGGTGGAGGTGAACAGCGCGGCCGGCTTGCCGACCAGCGCACCGTTGGCCCATTCGGCGCCCGTGCTGTCCAGAAAGTATTTCAGCGGTGCAGCCATATTGCCGAAGCGGGTGGGGCTGCCCATTGCCAGGCCGATGCATTCCAGCAGATCGTGTTTTTGCACGTAAGGTGCGCCTTCGTCGGGCTCGGGCGGCTGTGCAGTCTCTGTAACAGGGGCCACCGGCGGCACCTGCCGCAGCCGCGCGCGCATGCCGGGCACTTCTTCGATGCCGCGCGCCACCAGTCGGGCCAGCTGCGCGGTGCTGCCGGTGCGGCTGTAGTACAGAACGAGAATGTCGTGACTCATGCGTTGGGGCTCGTGGGTTGGCTTGCATGCCGGGCGAATGCGTTGAGGCTTTCACAGGCGATACGCTAGTGTACCTACCGATATCCAAGGCGTCGGCGGCTGCGACGCGAACTCCTTTTGAGAAAACCGATGGCCGTGCGTTTCAACCGCAGTCGCGTAGTGCATTTTTGCCGTTTTCTCTGGCAACGCTTTCTCGACGATAAATGCTTCGAGACGGCCGGAGCGCTGTCGTACACCACCCTCGTCTCATTGGTGCCGCTGACGGTCGCAGTTTTCGCGATGTTTTCTGCGTTCCCGGTGTTTCAGGGGGCGCGCACCACACTGGTCGATTTCGTCTTCGACAACTTCGTGCCGGCCGCCGGCGAGACGGTACAGAAAGCGATCCAGAGTTTTGCCGACAACGCGAGCAAGCTCACCGGCATCAGCATTTTGGTCATGCTGTTCAGCGCGCTGTCGATGATGATTAGCATCGAGGACCGGCTCAACCAGATCTGGCGCGTGCACAAGGCCCGCGGCTGGGGCTCGCGTCTGCTGCTTTACTGGGCGGCGCTGACCCTGGGTCCGATTCTCGTGGTCGGCGGCATCGCGGTGACGTCTTACGTGACGGCACTGCCTCTGCTGCAGGGTGCTGCGACGCAGATCAACGGCATCGGCCACAGCCTGTTCAGCGTGCTGCCGTTCGTGGTGACGTTTTTTACGCTGTGGCTGCTGTATGCGGTGGTCCCCAACTGCAAGGTTTCGCGGCGCGACGCGCTGATTGGCGCCACGCTTGGTGCGGTGCTTTTCGAGATCGTGCGCTGGGGCTTTACGCTGTTCGTGCGGCACGCGCAGACCTATCAGCAGATCTACGGTGCGGCGCTGGCGGCGATCCCGATTTTTCTGCTGTGGATTTATCTGTCGTGGGTGATTGTGATTCTGTCCGCATCGATTGCGGCGTCGGTGTCGGCGTTCGATTTTCATGCGCCGAAAGAGCGGCTGCCGGCGGGCGCCGAATTTCTCGGACTGCTGGTGGTGTTGGGGCATTTCATCGACGCACAGCGCAGCGGCGACACGGTGGATCAGGTCAAAATACGGCAGCACGAGCCGTATCTGCATCGCGGCATCATCGCCGACTATTTTTTCGAACTGGAGCAGGCCGAGCTGATTACTCAAAGCGAGCTGGGCAGCTGGCTGCTGTGCCGCAGCCTGGACAGCACCGACCTGCTGCGCGTTTACGAACATTCCCGTTATCGCCTGCCGCTCAATCCGGTGGAAGAGGCGGCCGAACTCGGCATCGCACTGCCCCAGCCGCTGCTGGGGCTGCTGGCGGTGCTGGCTGACGAAGTCGCCGCGACGCTGGCCACGCGGCTCAACACCGTTTATCCCCCGGACGCTAGCCATGCGGCCGATACCAAGGAACTCTCCGCATGATTTTTCTATCTCGCAAACTTGCCTTCGTAGCAATGTCTCTTGCACTGCTCGTAGGTCTCCCGGCGCATGCCGCAATGCCTGAAAAGCCCACGCTGAAGGTCACCACGATCGACGGCAAGACCTTCGATCTGGCGGCCGAACGCGGCAAGTGGGTCATCGTCAATTACTGGGCGACCTGGTGCGTACCCTGCATCAAGGAGATGCCGGATATTTCAAAATTCGTGGCGACTCACAAGAACGTTGCCGCGATCGGGCTGGCCTATGACGACAGCGCTCTGGCGGATATCAGGGCGTTTGTGGCCAAGCACCCGGTGGTTTACCCGATCGCGCAGGTGACGATGGACAAGCCGGTTAAGGATTTCGACGAGCCGCGCGGCCTGCCGACGACCTGGCTGATCGATCCGCAGGGCAAGGTGGCCAAGCCCTTCGTGGGCCCGGTGACTTCCTCAATGCTTGCCGCGGCGATCGGCGGCAAGTAATGCCGGCGGCGAGATTCATCGTCAGCGGCCGGGTGCAGGGCGTGTTCTACCGGGCCAGCGCGCGCGAGCAGGCCTTGATTCTCGGCATGGCCGGCTACGCAAAAAATCTGCCTAACGGCGAGGTCGAAGTGCTGGCCATCGGCGACGTTGCCGCGCTCGATGCGCTAGAGCAGTGGCTCCAGCAGGGCCCGCCTGCGGCCAAAGTCATGTCGGTGAGTCGCGAGGAGCTGGCTGAGGACATGATCGGTGAGACCGTACGGCAGGACTTCCACATCCGCTAGCTTCGCCTTAGCTGTCGCCAAACGTATCGGGTACCCACACGGCCTTGTCGGTGACGTTCTCATGCGCGGGCTCGCCCTTCAGCGCCGATAGTTCCACTTCGCCGATCGGCTCGTCGTCGAACGGCAGCTGCTTCAGCAGATGCCGGATCAGGTTCACGCGGCCGCGCTTCTGGTCGTTGAAATCCACCACGAACCACGGCGCGTGCTTGGCGTCGGTGCGCTTGATCATGGTGTCGCGCAGCTTGCCGATCTCGGCGTATTTCTGCCGCGCGGCCATATCCACCGGCGACAGCTTCCAGCGTTTCAGCGGATTCTCGGCGCGCTGGTTGAAGCGCTCTTCCTGCTCCTCCTGGTCCACCGCCAGCCAGTACTTCAGCAGGATGATGCCGTCGTCGGTGAGCAGTTTTTCAAACGTCGGCGCGGCGTCGAGAAAGGCTTTGTATTCGTCCTTGCTGCAAAAGCCCATGGCCGGCTCGACGACGGCGCGGTTGTACCAGCTGCGATCGAACAGCACGAACTCGCCCGCGCTGGGCAGGTGTTCCACGTAGCGCTGGAAATACCACTGCGTCGACTCGTGTTCGCTGGGTTTGGACAGTGCGGCAATGCGATAGCTGCGCGTATCCAGGCTTTCGGTAATCGCCTTGATCGTGCCGCCTTTGCCGGCCGCGTCGCGTCCCTCGAAGATCACCACCAGCCGCTTGCCGCTGCGCTTAAGCCCGTGCTGCAGTCGTATCAGCTCCAGCTGGAGCTCTTTCATGGCTTTGCGATAGTGATGCTTGGCTTTCTTGCCCATAGGATTCCGAGCGGCTAGGTGATATTGATGTCGGCGGCCGGCCGGCCGATCCGGCGCCGCGCCACCATGGCCTGCACCGCGCGGCGAAAATCGGTCGCATAGCCGGCCATGTCGAACAGCTTGCCGTGCCGGCGCTGCTGTTCGAGATGATGGCGCAGCATCTGCAAAGCTTCTTGATGGCTGCCCAGGCTCACCGCCAGCGCGATGAAGTTGTCCTCGTCATCGGTTACCAGCTCGGGCAGGCCAGCGTGCTGCAGCAGACTTGCCGCGACGCGGCCGGCAAACGTGTCGCCGGCCAGCGTCAGCACTGGGCAGCCCGTCCAAAGCGCGTCGGACGCGGTGGTGTGCGCGTTGTAGGGCAGCGTGTCGAGAAACAGATCGACGTTCGCATAACGGGCCAGATAGTCACCGTGCGGCAGCTTGGCCATGAAGATCAGGCGATCGGCGTCGATACCTGCCTGGACAGCGTGTTCGCGCAGTCGCTTATCCGCGTTCTCCGGACCGCTCAGCAGCCATAGCACGCTGCCCGGCGTCTGATCCAGAATGCTGAGAAAGCGGTTGAAGGAGGGTGGGTTGATCTTGTAACTGGCGTTGAAGCACGCAAACACCGTGCCCTGTGCCGGCAATCCACAGGCTTCGCGCGAGGGCGCCTGCGGAATTTTTCGGGTCGGGTCGTTGGGCTGAAAGCAGCGCGGCAGCAGTACCAGTTTTTCGCTAATCGTCGAGCGCAGCGATGGCGGCGCGACGACGGCGTCGGCGAGCAGATAATCCATCCAGGCCGCGCCGGAGGTGCCCGGATAGCCCAGCCAGTTCAGCTGCAGCGGCGCCGGCCGCAGTGCAAAGAGTTTGGCGTTGGAACCGCTGGAATACACGGTGAGATCGACCAGCAGCTCGATCCGGTCGGCGTGGATGCGTTCGGCGAGCGCCCCGTGGCCCAGGCCGCTGACGTCGTCGACATGGCAGGCGGCTTCGAGCCGTTTACGGATCGCGCCGCCATCGCTCGGTGCGGTGGCATACAGGTGCAGCTCCAGCTCGCTCTCGCCCAGCGCCTCGATCATCGCGACCATCAGCAGGCCAGTTGCGTGTTCGCCAAAGCCGTTGGAGACAAAGCCGACCCGTATCGGCGTGTTCGCCGCGGGTATCGCGTGGGTGAAAGCCAGCTGCCGGCGCAGCGGCGCCATCTCGGCATCGATGGCGGCGGCAAAGGTTTCCGCGCAGTGGCGCTGCTCCTCGGCGGTGGCGTCCTCGGCCAGAAAGCTGAAGGGCGTGATGCCGGGCATGCCGTCGGCCACGGCGACGCGCAGCCGCGTGGCAAGGGTTTCCAGTTCGCTCCACTGGCACAGCTGGCGCAGGGTGAAAATCCGCTGGCTCAGCGCCGCTCCGTTGTTTTCATTGAGCTGCAGCGATCGAGCGAAGGCGGCCTGGGCGTCGTCAAGTCGGCCCAGTTCATCGAGCATCATGCCCGCGTGGTAGGGATGCTCGCCGTTGTGCGGCTCCAGCGCTTCGGCCTGCAGATAGGCCTGAAATGCTTCGATGAACTGGCCGCGCGCCCGATGCGTGTGTCCCAGCATCGCGTGCGCCGGGGCCATCGTTGGCGCGATCTGCAGCGCTTCGCGTGCATGCACTTCGGC
Organism: uncultured Rhodanobacter sp.; assembly: GCA_903827735.1. Taxonomy (GTDB): domain Bacteria; phylum Pseudomonadota; class Gammaproteobacteria; order Xanthomonadales; family Rhodanobacteraceae; genus Rhodanobacter. The sequence continues at coordinate 4,953 of CAIKJM010000453.1, forward strand.
CTGGGCGGCGCGGCATATCGCCAGTTCGGCGGCGGCGACATTCAGCCGCAGGCCCGGGTGGCTCGGCGCGCCGTAGGTCGCCATGGCATAGGAGTCGCGCGCCTGGCCGTAGCGCGCCGCCGCCATCAGCGCGTTGCCCAGCGTCAGCAGAATCAGCGGGTGGCCGGGTGTGACGCGCAGTGCGGCGCGCATGCGTTCGATCGCCGCGTCCGCGCGGCCGTCGGCGACTTCGAGACTGGCCAGATTGCACTGCACTTCGAGGCTGTTGGGGCTCAGTTTCTCGGCCTTGTACAAAAGGCGCAGCGCCTCGTCGCGACGATCGAGCTGATGCAGGGTGATGGCGTAAAGGCGCAGCAGCTCGGCGGAATCGGGGAAGCGCTTCGTCGCTTCTTCGGCGACCGGCTCGGCGTCGGCGAAGGTTTGGTTTTCAAGCAGCGCGGTCAGGCGCGCCAGGTAGCCGTCGAGTTCGGATTGGAAGAGGTCGGTCATGGGGTCACGCTAGCGTATGGTCGGATGGGCGCCAAGCGCCGGGGTAGAGGCGCATCGTCAGCCGCCGCTCAGCGACTTCAGCTCGTCGGCCTGATGCTCGCGGGTCAGCGTGTCGACCAGTTCGGCCAGATCGCCCTGCATGATTTCGGTGAGTCGATAAAGATTCAGGCCAATCCGATGATCGGTCACCAGGTTGTCCTTGTAGCGATAG
>CAIKJM010000454.1 GCA_903827735.1 uncultured Rhodanobacter sp.
CTAACAATTCGTTCAAGGCGGACGGCTTCGCCGCCGCTTAACTCCAGCGTTAGAAGTCATATGGAACCTGAGGCACGCATTCTTGTAATAGCAGCTCTAGCTCCTATTGGCGGCTTCGTTGCTTACCTCTTGGCCGAGTCGCTTGCTTCTAGGAGCGAGTTGTCTATGTTGCTGACTGCGGTGGGTATTTTGATCACTTTTCTGGTATGGCTAATTTCGACGTGCGCTGCGCTTATCGCGGGCTCCGTGCTTTACATAGTAATTCGCAAGCTTGCGTTGCCTTCAATCACAATCTTGTTTCTCTTTTCTTCCGTAGCAGCGGTCATGTCATGGCCGCTGTCTCAGGGCGCTGGTCAAAATCCATATTTGATGGTTCTCGGGGTTGGCACCGCTGTCACAGCTTGGGCTCTGTACTGTCATAGCTCATTGCGTGTACAACAACGTCACAAGTCGGCAGACTTCTAACTACTCGTTCAAGGCGGACGGCTTCGCCGCCGCTTAACTCAAGCGTTAGACATCAGAGGAGCACATGGCCGCATCGCCCGAAAAGCTGCATGAGTTACTGACGTACTGCTTGAACTTTGCGCGCACCATGCTCGAAAAAGCCGGCGACTTCTATCCGTTCGGCGCTACGTTATCACCAGACGGCCAAGTTGCGGCCACGGGTGGCTACAACGGGGAGGAGCATCCCAAGCCTCAAGAAATCTATCGGCTGTTAGCTGACGCTTTCCGCTCAGGCGCTGGCACCGGAGAGTTTTTGGGTGTCGCCCTTGCTGCCAACGTCAATATTCCTGCTCAGTTTTCACCGGAGTCGCCAGATGGTATCCGTGTGCATATCGAGACTTCTGCTTACTCCCGCTTTGTGTATGTTCCCTACAAGATCAAAGTTTCCGGCATGTTCAAAAAAACTAAGTCCGTCGAGCTAGGTGAGCCTTTCTCGGTTGAGGTTCCACCAAACTTCTTTAATGCAGCGGAGCATGTCTAACAACTCGTTCAAGGGGGACGGCTTCGCCGCCGCTTAACTCAAGCGTTAGACCTCATGGCAGACCTACCAACATTCTTGCGGCAAGTACGAAGTCGTTCGGTCGAGCATCGACGTGCCATGAAGGCGCTCGCCAGGCTGAACCTGCCAGGACAAATGGTTGCGGTCCTCCGCCAAGAGCTCGACTCGCTTACACGTGTGGTTTACCTGCTAACGCAAGACCTAGACCGCCGCGCTGAGTTGATTAGTGCGTCGGTTGCCGGAAGGATGTGGTTAAGACCCAACTCACGCGCGCGTTACAGACCGAGAAATGGTTGACTTGGCCCAAAAGCTCCAAGGCTGGACTCAATCTGTCTATAAATTTGGCTGTGCGTTCATCCACCTCTCCAGCTTTCACGATTACAGCGACCGAGATCCGCTGCAACAAATTTCTGCTCAAGAGCGACAAGACATCCTTGAACATTGCCGTGGCTATCACGGCGGTCCCAAAGGAGATACTTTCGCTGATCTTGTCCCGTACCTTCCGAAGGTTCTAGCGAAGGTAGCTGCAAATCTCGATTACTATCTCGACGAATTAGAGGCGTGCAATGTGCAGCCCGCGGATGAGGTCTAACAGTTCGTTCGAGGCGGACGGCTACGCCGCCGCTCAACTCCAGCGTTAGGCGTCAAATGAAACTTCACCAATACAACTACATTGCGAAACCGAGTGATCCGTCCGAAGTACTCTCTTGGTTCAGATCACTCGACCAAAAAGTTGTAGAGGTTCAGTCTAGTCAAGGTCTGCTTCTCCATTTTTCCGAACTAGGTGACCTTGAGCGCGACAGCGCTGGCTCGGTTATAGGGGAGCAATCTCCAGTGGCGTTGCTTCTACTCCCAGAGGTCCGCCGTGGCAACCTGTGGACTGTCGGCGAGGTAAAGTTCTTACCAGCCGCAATCAGCAAAGATTTCCCTAAGCTTTATAACATCAATAGAAATTTCAAAAAATGGCTGTCTTCGAGGGAGCTAATTTTCTCTCACCGTGGTCCACGCGACTTCGATTACTATCTTGAAGGTGGATCAAGAAATTTTTCGCATGAAATCTATGCGTTTGAGTCCGGTATGCAAGCAATCCGGCTGGGGCAATATTTCGTTTCGCATCTGGATGGGGATCAGCGCCTTTCTGTCGTATGCCGCCAACTAAGGTTGCGGGGCGTTGAGTGCGCAGATGCCTAACATCTCATTCGAGGCGGACGGCTACGCCGCCGCTCAATTCCAGCGTTAGACAGGGGGAAACATGGACAACAAGAAGACACCGGATGAATTCGCAGAGGCAATGCTGGAGAGGATTAAAGATCCCAGCAAGGTCACCAAGCCCCGCACGGGTAAATCCGAGAGGCAACCACACAGCATCTTTTCCTTTTCCAAAATCGAAGATCGCGACGGCGCAATCAAGGTTGTCACTGCGAGCGCAAGCGTCTTCATTGTTGTGGCTGCAATACAAGCAGTCGTCGCATTTTTCGTCGGCTATGCGTTACTTGTTGATGCAGTCATCTATGCGGTGCTCGGCGCAATCCTTCTGCGTTTCAAGAGTCGCGTGGCCGCCGTAATTCTACTTCTATTAGCAATTGTCACCGCTGGTGTAACAGTTGCTAATGCGACAGGCGCAAAACTAGGCGGCGGCCACAACATATTCTTGTCGCTCATGGTTTTGTGGGCGGGGGTACGAGCTGTTGAAGCAACCTTCAAGCTTCGTGGGCGCTTCGCCGCTGTCAGCGCGGAAAGAGAAGGTTCTGCGTCGTCTAACTAATCGTTCAAGGCGGACGGCTTCGCCGCCGCTAAACTCCAGCGTTAGGCCTTATGACTGCACTAGATCTCTGGCAACGTCTTCGCACCGAGTTACCCGAACAGGCTTCTCGGGTCGCACACCAATGCGAGCCAGTGACAGGCTCTGCACGCGATCTGCTGGAGCTCTTAGATGACCGCCATAGTGGTGCTTCGATCGCAAGCGAAAAGTGTGGTTACTATGGCAATCAATACGAGCAACTTTGCCTCGATTTTTCTAAGCTTGTAGCGGCTGCGAAAACAATTTCTGGTCAAAAAGGCAGGCCAAGGTGGGAGCGGTCGGCCTAACCACTCGTTCAAGGCGGACGGCTTCGCCGCCACTTAACTCAAGCGTTAGATGCCCATGAATCGCCCCGATGAATTTATCGCCGAACGGAAGCTGGTAGCGGAGCATCCTCAAAAGGGAAAATTTCCGTTTCACATCAGGATCGGTACGCCATATTCAGAGCTCAACGGAGAGCGCTGGGCCTGTCCTGTATTTCTAAATGGGCTTTATCGGCAAGGGCCAGATATACGTGGCGTCGACTCCTTGCAGGCCATGAATCTAGCGATTTTATTCGCCAGAACAACGTTGCAATCGTTCGTTGATAGAGGCTTCGTACTACATTGGCCAGACGGAAAGCCAATATCAGTCGACCAAATTTTCCGTTAAAGCATCTAACTATTCATTCAATGCGGACGGCTTCGCCGCCGCTTAACTCCAGCGTTAGGGCTCATGAAATCCCACCTGACCTTTAAAAGTCCATCGAAGCGAGCCCAGTGGGTGCTGTACCCCACAATAATTCTGGCTTCGCTAAACTCTTTTTGCTTCAGCGAGTTCAGTCAGCGCATTGGTGGCGACGCACTCAACGGTTACGTAAGTGCCGGGAAATACTTTGTTTGCGCTCATGGGAGCTGTAGCCAAGTCTCATCAGAGATTTGGCACTACAGCTACTGGCACTTTTGGATTTCGGCGGCAGGAATGCTTCTTGTATTTGCAGAGATTGCTCTTTTCGTCAATACAGGAGACATCCCAATTGATTGGGACGCGTCCTAACAATTCGTTCAAGGCGGACGGCTTCGCCGCCGCTTAACTCCAGCGTTAGGCGGCAGAGCATTTTCTTTGTGTTTGCTCCGCATCGTCAGGTTCGCGTTCCACACGGATGGTGTTGTGGGCTAGCGTGCGTTGACCTACTTCGTGGCTCTGTCGTGTCTCGCATGTTGCGCGCGTTTTCGTTTCTCGTTTTTCCTCTGCGCTGCATCGCGCGCGGTGCTCGGCATCATCGAGTTCGTGGCTAGCAACGCGTTCTTTTTGCGCACGCCATCACCGTCAAGGCATTGCCGGCCATTAAAAGCAGCGCTATCGTGCAGCCACATCTCGGCGTGGCGGGCCGCCGTCCTAACAAGTCATTCAAGCGGACGGCTCCGCCGCCGCTTAACTCCAGCGTTAGGCCTCAGGATTATCGCTATGCACGTCATTGATAGCTACGTCCACAACGGACGTGTTGGTGTCCTAGTCGAGCTCTCTGCGGAGAGCGACTATGCCACTCAAACGGATGTGTTCAAGACCTTGGCAAAGGACATCGCGATGCATATCGCCGCGTCGACGCCGCTGTCAGTCGCCTCACTTCTCGAACAATCATTTGTTAAGGAGCCTACGTGCAGCGTAGGTCAGCTTCTAGCCAAAGTGTCGTCTTCGCTCCGCGAGCGCGTTTCGGTTGTGCGCTTTGTGCGCTGGGACACCGAGTCCATGCAGCCAGCTCAGCCTGAGCCTCCAAAAAGTCCCGCCGTAGCTATGCGCAGTCAGGCCTAACTACTCGTTCAAGGCGGACGGCTTCGCCGCCGCTTAACTCAAGCGTTAGCCTTATGAAAGGCACGACCATTCTTCGCAATCCGCCTAGCTTTAAAACGTTTGAGCTAGCTCATCGCTTCGAGCATGGTGTGCATCACTTCGAGGTTGCTTACGGTAGCTCGTTCTCCGAGCTTTACTATGCCTTCACTCCGCAAACGTTTAGGGCATCAGCCGACTGCCAAGAACTCTTGCTTCAGTTTGGCCGCGCTGGCGTAAATTGGTTGCCCGACGTGCTTGACCAGCTCGCTGCGGGTACTGCTCAATACACAACAGCTCAGCTCATCGCGCTGGCTATGCATAGCGCGTAGGGCTAACAACTCGTTCAAGGCGGACACCTTTGGTGCCGCTTAACTCAAGCGTTAGGATTGACGGAAGGTCCAATAATGAAAGCGTCGCTCGCAACATTGCTTGCTCAAATACCTGGTCAGCCATCAGAGCAATGGCCTTCGGGCGAACGCTATGCATTGGCGTTTTCACACGGAACAATGTCTGTCGGGTTTTATGCGCCAAATGGCCCCGATCCGCAGAAACCTCACAGAAGAGATGAGCTGTATATCGTCCATGCCGGCAGTGGAGAAATTGTCATAGCCGGTACACGGCAGCACTTTGTTCCTGGTGACGTGTTCTTTGTCGGCTCGGGAATCGAGCACCGCTTTGAGAAGTTCTCACCGGACTTCTCAACTTGGGTTGTCTTCTGGGGTCCAGCCGGTGGAGAGCATTAATCCTAACCAGGCGTTCAAGCCGACGTTGCCGAAAAGCCGGCAACGCGGCTTAACTTAGGCGTTAGGCGGCAGAGCATTTTCTTTTGTGTTTGCTCCGTATCGTCAGGTTCGCGTTCCACACGGGTGGTGTTGCGGGCCAGCGTGCGTTGATCTACTTCGTGGCTGTGTCGTGTCTCGCATGTTGCGCGCGCCTTAGTTTTTCGCTTCCCTCTGCGCTGCATTGCGCGCGATCCTCGGCATCATCCAGTTCATCGCTAGCCGCGCGTTCTGTTTGCGCACGCCATCACCGTCAGGGGATTGCCGGGCATTAAAAGCAGCGCTATCGTGCAGTCATACTTCGGCGTGGCGGGCCGCCGTCCTAACAAGTCATTCAAGCGGACGGCTCCGCCGCCGCTTAATTCAAGCGTTAGGTCTATGAAATACGCCTTAGCGGCTCTCATTATCGCCATAGGTGCCTGCTCCGCAGCAGGTGCGCACGACACGACAACTCCAGAAAAGGAGTTGGCCTCTGAGATTGGCAAAGCGAACCTCAAGACTGGCGTTACGTTTGAGCAAGCAAACGCAATAGCGCAATTCTATTTTCAACATCATGTCTCTGGCTGTGGCGGGGCTGATCCCGCTGTGGATCGGGGCTCAAGATGGGAAGTCACGCCAAGACTTGGAATTGCGGGGATTCCCAGCAAGACTCCGATCGTAATCGATAAGTACACAGGCATCATTTCGCGAAAAGACGGGCCCACGTTGAGTCTGGCAGCAATCCTTGCATCCAAGGCGGTACTGCCACAACCGATCCATAAGGTCGCCGTAAATTTGCCAAAGCACCTTCCTAGCGATGCGCGCAGCACCACAATTCCAATCGAATTCGTCGTGTCACTCTCCGGTGCCACCTCTGACGTCAGGCTCATGCATTCATCAGGACGGCTTAAATGCGATCTTGCCGTTCGGGCGGCCGTAGAAGGTTGGCGGTATGCTCCGCGGAAGGAGCCAATAAGCCTTGTAGAGAAAATTGAAACGTGCACCTACTAAGTGCGCCTAACATCTCGTTCAAGGCGGACGGCTTCGCCGCCGCTTAACTCCAGCGTTAGCGCCATGTCGAAACTACTCATTGCTAGTTGGATATTCTTAGCCGCGGACATCGTTCTTTTCAACATTCTATATTTCTTTGTCGTACTTCTGCGGGTAAACGATGCTGGCGGCAAAGTGAGCAGCGACGCGTTTTTTAACTTTGGCCCTTTCAAGTACGTACCTGAATATCTGCGCCTTCTGTCGCCACTGGAAAGCTCTCGGTGGTACAACGTATTTATTAGGCACTCGCTTGCCGCCACATTCGTTCTGTTAGTTGCATTTCTAGTTATCCTCGCACTGTCGTAGTTGCAAGGCGGCGCTAACAACTCGTTCAAGGCGGACGGCTTCGCCGCCGCTTAACTCAAGCGTTAGACATCATGAGCAGAGTCTTTCTCATTCTCCACGTAGTAGGCACGCTAGCGGTCTTAGCGACCTGTTTAGTTGCCGCATCAGAATCTTTTTCGTATAACGGCGCTGAGCCTTTCGCCTTTACTTACAGTCGTAGCGCAGTAGTTTTGCTTTGTGGCTTGTTCGCAGCAACTCATCTCTATCTGCTTGTCTCAAGACGCCTTACTTATGCAGTTGCTCTGTGCTTCTATCCGTTATGCTTTTTTCTCGGGCTGGTAACGGAAATTGTCACAAGGGGTAGCGCCAAAGGTTGGGCGCCAGGTACTGCTACTGAGGCGGTCTATGCAAACTTTATCGGTTACATTGTGCTGGCTGCATTCGTCACTATCTGCGCAACCTCATGCTATTGGTCGTTCACTCGTGGTCGCCGTGCCAATGCCTAACAACTCGTTCAAGGCGGACGGCTACGCCGCCGCTTAACTCAAGCGTTAGGCTGCGAAATCATGATACCCGCTAGTACGACGAAACTAAGGCCAGGAGACGTGTGTTTTATACCGCGAGATGAC
>CAIKJM010000455.1 GCA_903827735.1 uncultured Rhodanobacter sp.
CATCGCCGGTCAGCTCGTAGCGTCGCGCGGCGCCGATGATCTTGGGAATCTGCGTATTGCTGTGCAGGCCCTGCAATTCATCGCGATGCGCGGCAAGCGGAGCGAACAGGGAGACCTGATCGAAGCGATGTGCGGCGTCCATGTAGCGACCGTTACCGGTGATGGCATATAGCTCGTACATCGAGTCGTTCATGCCGCCGTATTCGGTTTTCAGAATGTGCGCGAGTTGCGCATCGGAGAAACCGTTGAGCCAGCGGACCGTCCAGTTACCGATGCCGGTAGCAACGGTCAGTGCCTGCTGATTACCCGCATACCGGTACATGTCGATCATACCGGCTTGAATCTTGTGGATGGTGTAGAACGGTGCCCACACCTTCTGGCCGCTGCTCAGGCGATCGAAGAAGCTTTCCGGAAACGCGCTGAGATAACCGTTGGGCTGCTGGCACGCCGCCAGTTGCGCTACCAGTTCGTCGCCACGCGCCTTGAGTATTTGATCGCCCTGACTGGCGTACGCAAACGCAGCCGCCGACAGATAATGCCCGCCGCTGAAATGGCCGCGCAGTTCGCAGTCGGGTTTCTCCCAACCGCCCAGTGGTGCTGCGCTGGAGCCCAGGCCGGCCTGCAGGCGAAAACTTCGCGCCAGTCGATCGACCGGAATGCTCTGCAGATAGCGCCGGTTGATCGCTGCGCCGGTCGCAAAATCACTGTCAAGCAAGCGGACCTGATGAAGCGCGAACGCATGCATGCTTTGCACCGGCTTTTCGCGCGACGTCACATCCGCCAGCGTGGCATCGGAAACAGCGGTCTTCGGATCGGCAACGTCGGGAGCGAAGGCGCGCGCAGCGGGCGTCACGGCAGCGGAGACGAGCAGGGCCGTTGCGCCTTTGATAAACCGTCTGCGATGGACGTCGCCGCTGTGCATCCCGATCCCCGTGTGTGCATCGCGCCCGTGGCGAAATGCGCTGATAGTTCCACCTTCGCTTTCATCGTGCCGTCACGTAGACCTATCGTCTTGTGTCATTTGAGGCTATTGCATGCGGAATACGGCATAGTTTTATTTGACACCGGACTTTATTTTGCAAAGAGGTCTGATACACGGCCAGGCCTAGTGCGTATCGCAGCGGGGCCGAGAGTGACGCACGTTCGGGCGATCGCGGTACGCGATCGTGCAGATGGTCGGGGATGAATCACGCTATCCGCATCGCCGACTTTGTCCAAAAAGTTAGCGTCCTTGTCTCCCAACGACGATGCAGTAGGCGCTGTCGTTGCAGCATGTCCTCATGCATCCAACAGGAAAAATCCGACCGATGGTCTTAACCTTGATGGCAGCGTGAGCGGCATCATGTCAAACGAATCGTGCGACGACGTCTATCCGCTGACCCGGTTTGCCCCGGACGCGAATAGCGTCGTCGTTCCGATCGGCGGCATCGATTGCCACGCCATCCAGCCGCACCTCGGCCAAACGTTTGCCGGTAGGCGCACGAAGGCTTAGCCACGTGTTTTTGGGGCTGCCGCGATCGGGCAAGGTCAGCACGCCTTTGATGCTACCGGTGCCGGTCGTCTGCAGGTGGAAGCTGACGTATCCCCAGCGCGTTGGCGCGCGCTCGATGCCTAACGGTTTATCGCTAGCCATCCATACGCGAGGGATAGCGCGACCCAGGTAAAGCGTCTCGCCCGCACTGTCGTCGAACACCAGCGCCCAGCGCAGCAGCAGCGGTATCGTCATCTGTGCCGGGATGCAGAATAGCGGCATGCCGCCGCTGATATCGGACACTTCACCGGCCGTCCAACTGCCCGGCGTGTGCGCGTGATGGCGGTGGGCGTAGAGAAACAGCAGGTACTCGTCGATGCGTCCCAGCCGCAGCAGCTGCTGCGCATAGCCGTAGGAAATGAAGCCGAGAATATCGCGGCTATCCTTGCTGACGGGGCCGATATTGGCGACTACGCCGATGCTGGTGGCGCCGTGGCCGCGCATGCAGTTGATCACCATGTGGGCCAGATCGTCGGGCAGGATGTCCGCTTGCAGCAGCTCGGCGTAAGCGCGATGCGGCCACTGCTGCTCGCTTGGCTTTTCCTTGGCCAGCGATTCGCGGAAAGTGAGCTTCACGCCCGGCAGCGGGCCGACATACGGCGGCTTCACATCGTGTCGCACGTTGGCGCGCAGAGTGCGCACGGTTTGCACGCGCAACATGTCGGCGCGTTTCTGCCATTCGCTTGCACGCGCCGCATCGGCAGGCGCGATGTTCGGCCAGACAGCGGCGAGATCGTAAAGCCCGCGGGCGGCCATGGCGCTGTTGGCGTAATACGGCTTCCACCATATTGTGGGATCGGGAAACAGGCAGGCATCGGATTCGTTCCAGCCGTGAATCAGGCCGTAGCCAGGATCCGATCTGGCCAGCTTCAGGCTTTCGTCGTGCAGTTCCAGCAGTACCTGCGCGGTGGCCTCGATCTTTCCCTGATGTTTGTGCAGCAGGGACAGATCACCGGTATAGCGGGCATAGCGCGCCAGCAGCGACAGCGTCAGACCGAACTGCGCGGTCTCGGCGCCGCGCATGTTGATCAGGCCGTTGTGCTGCACGAAATCGCTGAAATACTCATCCAGCACCGCGGCCGCCTGATCGAAGCGGCCCCATTCAAGGTTGGCGTACAGCGAGCTGGTGAAGGTGTCCTGGAAGCCGTCGTATTCGTTGCCGTAGTAGTCGCGATCCACCGCGCCGTATTTCGGGTAGGTGCCGCCGGGTCGCACCACCAGTTCGCGGGCAAACGCGTAGCGCGCCATGTCGCTCCAGCCTGGCGCGGGAATCGATGCAACGCTGGTCCCGCTCAGCTCGCCCTGCCAGTAATCGTGAAAGCGCAGCAGCGCGGCGTAGAACGCAGCCGGCTCCGGCGGCTGTCGCCGCGGCGGATAGCTGGGATAGCTGTGGCCGTACGCCACCTTGGTGATGGCACCGCGCTCGATCAGAGCGGTGCGATGCCAGGTCTGCACCACGAATCGGTCGGTGGCATCCACGTCGGCAAATACCAGCACGTCGTACCAGCGGCCGTCGTCGATCGGCACGACCTTGTGCACGGCCGGCATCCATCCGCCCAACAAACCTTCGCGCCGGCGCGCGACGCGCTTGGGATCGTGCAGCTCAGCGAAGATCTGATCGGAGTGATACGTGCGGGTGCTGCCGGAGGTATACACCGGCATGGTGTCGGCGCACTGGCGCGTGCCGACAAAGGTCGTCCACGGCAGCCGGCCATAGTAGTTTTCGGGATTGAGCTGCGACGCGACGGGCGGGGCGGCCGCCCGCACCTGCGCCTCGTCCGGCTCGCCGTGCGCGAGCAGGTGATCGGCCAACAGATCTGCCTCAGCCAACGCGATATCGGCCAGCTGCATGCCGAAGTACGGCGCGCCGTCGGCGGCAAACGATGGCTCGGTACGCTTGCTCAGCACGCAGGCGACGTCGCCACTGACCAGGGTCAGCGCGCCGTCGGTCTGGCTGAAATCCTCGAACACCTGCCAGTCAAGTGCGGCCTGTTTGAACGAGCCGAGCGGCTGGTGACCTTGTGTGGATAGTTTTGAAAGCGGTACTCGAACGGGCGGTAATGCAGGCCTGGATGATCCCATTGATGACACCGAACCCGCGGCGCCCGCGTCGTTTCCTGCCGCGTAAAGTCCTACCGCGGCGCCGGTCGTTGCCAGGCTTTGCAGAAAGCGTCGACGGTCCATGGATTCAATACTCCCCGGCATATACGGGATCATGCGGTGGTGGCAGAAAGAGGCCCGCGTATCGGGGGTTCGCGCCTCGTCGAGGGGAGGGCGGAGGCGCGGATACGCGGGCCTGGTGATCATCATGCAACGTGCAAAGCAAGGCATCTTGTCGAATTCGTTCACCGCGCATGCGGATCCATGCACAGATCAGTCGTCCTCTTCATTGCCCACGTCGAGCTGCGAGGCCGGCAGGCCGGTATAGCTGCCCCAGTAGTAGACGACCAGCGCGATAAGGCAGACGGTCAACGAATCCCACGGATGGGAGATGAAACGTTTTCCGCCAAAGGTCCCCAGATAAGAAGCCACCATCATCAGCGCGTAAAACCCGATGAGCCATGCCGACGAAAACACTTCTGTTCGCAGTAATGCGCGGTCTGCACGAACACCGAGTTTGTAGGCAACGTAGATCACGAACATCACGATTTGCAGGCCGAGTAGCCACGACACAGTGGTCCATCCCGACCAGTACACGATCAGCGCGGCGACGATAAAAGACAGCGGCCCGAGGAGAGCGAAGCCATGCACGTAGAAAGGCCGCGCCAGCTTCGGCGCGCTTCGGCGCAATGCCGCGACCGTGATCGGTGCGACCGCATAGCTCAGCACCAGCGCGGCAGAAACCACGCCGATCATGGCCTCCCACGAAGGGAACGGCAGCGTCCAGAAAACCGATAGCGCAAAGGTCAGCCACAGCGCCGGCCTGGGTATGCCGGACTTATCGTCGATGCGGGTAAACACCTTGAAAAACGCGCCGCTGCGCGCCCAGCCGTAAACGATGCGCGGCGTGGCATTCATGTAGATATTGCCGGTGCCGCTGGGCGAGATCATCGCGTCCGACACTACCAGCACCGCCAGCCAGCCGACGCCCAGGGCCAGCGCGATATCGTGATACGGCAGCGAAAACTCTGTGCCGATGGCCGTCCAGCCGTGGCTGAGCATAGCGGCCGGGATGCTGCCGAGGAACGCGATCTGCAGCAGCAGATAGATCACCGTGGAGAGCAGCACCGACAGAATCAGCGCGATGGGAATTGTGCGCTGCGGATCGCGCACTTCGCTGGCCACCGAGATGATCGGCGTCAGCCCGAGGTAGGCGAAGATGATGCCGCCGGCCGACACCGCGCCTTCCACACCGGCAAAGCCGAACGGCGCAAAGCCCTGCACCTGCATATTGTGCGGCTGAAAATGCGTCAACAGCACCACGATCACCAGCAGCGGCACGACGAATTTGAAGATGCTGATGATGTTGTTGGCCTTGGCGAAGGTCTTCAC
>CAIKJM010000456.1 GCA_903827735.1 uncultured Rhodanobacter sp.
GGTTGGGTTGAGCCCGCGCTCGTGGAGGCAGGATGCCGGAACGAACATTCGTGCAGCGAATGGCCCTAAGGGCGACTCGCTGAGGCGAGTCGTAAACCCAACACAGTCGGAGCGCGACGTTGGGCATCGGTCCGCTCAGTCCAGCCTATCGGGCCCCTGGGTGATCGACGCTGCGTTCAAGCGGCCGAGATGTTAAAACGTCTGCATCGACCTACGCAAAGATGGCAGCCATGCTCAGCACGCTCGCGATTGCCAACTATCGTTCGCTACGATCGCTCACGCTGTCGCTTGGGCGGCTGAACCTCGTCACCGGTGCCAACGGCAGCGGCAAGTCAAATCTTTATCGCGCTCTGCGCCTGTTGGCCGAGACCGCCAATGGCGGCGTGGTGAATGCGCTCGCCCGCGAAGGCGGCCTTTCATCGACGCTGTGGGCAGGCCCGGAAAAGATCACGCGTCGCATGCAGGAGGGCGAGGTGCCGATTCAAGGCACTCGCCGCTCCGAGCCGGTTGCACTGAAGCTGGGTTTTGCGGGCGAAGACTTTGGCTATGCGATTGATCTCGGAATGCCGCCACCTATTCCGCCATCGGCGTTCTCGCTCGACCCCGAGATCAAGCGCGAAGCGATCTGGGCAGGTCCGTTCCTGCGTTCGTCGAACCTGCTGGTGGACCGCCGCGGTTCGTTGGTGCGCGTACGCGATGGGCGCAGCTGGCGCGTCGTCGCCGAGCATCTGAGCGCGTACGAAAGCATGTTTACCCAGATCGCCGACCCCGAGCGCGCGCCGGAGGTCATGGCGCTGCGCGAGTCCATACGCGGCTGGCGTTTTTACGATCATTTCCGTTCCGACATGGACGCTCCTGCGCGCTGGTCGCAGCTGGGTACGCGCACGCCGGTGCTGAGTCACGACGGCCGCGATCTCGCTGCCGCCTGGCAGACCATTCGCGAAATCGGCGATGTCCAGGCGCTCGATGAAGCGGTCGAAGATGCTTTTCCCGGCGCCTCCGTCAGCGTGACGACCAGCGACGACCGCTTCGGCCTGATGTTTCGTCAGCACGGCCTGCTGCGGCCGCTGTCTTCGGCCGAACTGTCCGACGGCACGCTGCGCTACCTGCTTTGGATTGCGGCCTTACACACGCCGCGGCCACCGCCTCTGATGGTGTTGAACGAGCCGGAAACCAGCCTCCATCCCGATCTGTTGCCGGCGTTGGCGCGACTGATCGTGCAGGCGTCAACGCGCAGCCAGATCTGGGTGGTATCCCACGCACCAGGTCTTATCGCCGCGCTTGAAAACGTCTCCGACTGCAACACCGTGACGCTCGAAAAAGACCTCAGCCAGACCCGTATCATCGGTCAGGGACAGCTCGATGAGCCTGCGTGGTACTGGCCCGAGCGCTGAGGTGAGAGACGGTACCTCGCGGGCGAAGCCGTGGGCTATATCGATACGCCAAACCTCTCAAAGCGGACGTTTTGCCTGATCGATCGTCTGGATGCGATGGACTAATCTTGCGCCATGGCGGCCTCTCGTCGCCGGATCGGAGCATCGCCATGGAACGCCTGCGGGAGATCGAAGCTACGATCGAGCCGGACTGGATTCGGCACGGTACGCCGGCGTTTCGACGCACCAACCTGGCGCTGTTCGCCGCCGGCTTCGCCACCTTTGGGCTGCTGTACTGCGTGCAGCCGCTGATGCCGGAGTTCACCCGCGACTATCACGTCAACGCCGCGACCAGCGCCTTGTCGCTGTCGCTGACCACCGGCGTGCTGGCGGTGATGATGCTGTTTGCCGGCGCGGTGTCCGACGCGGTGGGCCGCAAGTCGGTGATGGTGGTATCGCTGCTGGTGTCGGCGGTGCTGGTGATGATTTCGGCGTGGACGCCGAGCTGGATGGCGCTGCTGGCGGTTCGCACCTTGCTCGGCATCACCCTCAGTGGACTGCCGGCAGTGGCGATGACCTATCTCAGCGAGGAGATGCATCCGGAATCGATCGGCCTGGGCATGGGGCTGTATATCAGCGGCAGCGCGGTCGGCGGCATGGGCGGGCGGTTGATCACCGGCGTGCTGTCGGATTTCTTCGGCTGGCATATCGGCGTCAGCGTGGTCGGGGTGATCGGCCTGGTCTGCGGGCTGATCTTCTGGCGCGCGCTGCCGGCCACGCGCAATTTCGTGCCGCAGCCGCTGCGCGCACGCGCCTTGCTCGACCGCTTCGCGCGGATGTTTCGCGATCCCGGCCTGCCGTGGCTTTTTCTGGAAGGCTTTTTGCTGCTCGGCGCGTTTGTCACGGTCTACAATTATCTCGGCTATCGCCTGCTGGCGCCGCCGTTCAACCTCAGCCAGGCGGTGGTCGGGCTGATCTTCGGCATTTATCTGATCGGCACCTTCAGCTCGGCCTGGATGGGCAGCCTCGCCGGGCGGCTGGGGCGACGCAAGGTGCTGTGGACGGCTTTCGCCCTGATGCTGGCGGGTATCGGCCTGACCCTGCTGTCGTCGCTGTGGCTGATCATGCTCGGCATCGTGGCGATCACCTTCGGTTTTTTCGGCGGGCATTCCATCGTCAGCAGCTGGGTCGGCCGCCGCGCCGGCAACGCCAAGGCGCAGGCGTCGTCGATGTATCTCTTCAGCTACTACATGGGTTCGAGCATCGCCGGCGCCAGCGGCGGCCTGTTCTATGCCGCCGGCGGCTGGCCCAGCGTGGCGGCGTTCGTCGGTGCGCTGGTGCTGGCCGGCCTGCTGATTGCGTGGAAGCTGTACGGTCTGGCGCCGCTGATTAACGTGGCCACACCGCCCACGCCCATGACCAAGGGCGCCATGCCATGAAGATCGACGCGCTCGATCACCTCGTGCTTACCGTGGCCGATATCGACGCGACCTGCGCCTTTTACGAGCGCGTGCTCGGCATGCAGACGATCACCTTCGGCGAAGGCCGCAAGGCGCTCGCCTTCGGGGTGCAGAAGCTCAACCTGCATCAGCGCGGGCACGAGTTCGAGCCCAAGGCGGAAACGCCCACGCCCGGTGCGATCGACGTGTGCTTTATCACGCAGGTGCCGGTGGACGAGGTCATCGCGCATCTGCAACGTTGCCATGTGGCCGTGCTGGAAGGCCCGGTGCAGCGCA
>CAIKJM010000457.1 GCA_903827735.1 uncultured Rhodanobacter sp.
ATCTCGGCCGCGGTCGGTGCTGCGGGCACTTCGCCGGGCTTGAGCGCCTGCACCTTGCTGCCGGGCTTGAGCCGGAACTGGCCTTCGGTCACCACCTGATCGCCAACGGCCAGACCCTTGCTGATCATCACATTGCTGGCGCCCACTTCGTTGGCTACGGTGACCGGCTGCATCTTGACCGTCTTGTCGGCCTGCAGCTGATACACGTAGTCGCCATCCGGACCGCGCTGCACGGCCTGCGCCGGGATCACCAGGCCGTTGGCCGTGGTGCTCACCTTCAGCTGCACGTTGACGAACTGGCCGGGCCACAGGTTGCTGTCCAGGTTCGGAAACTGCGCGCGCAGCTTGAACGTGCCGGTAGTGGTGTTGATCTGGTTGTCGATCACCTGCAGCACGCCGCCGCTAGCCAGCGGATGCGCGTCGGTCTTGTCCAGTGCCGCGACCGACAGCTGGGCGCCACCCTTGACCGCATTGCGAACTGTTTCGAGATTCTGTTCCGGCAGATAGAAAATCACGTAGATCGGATGGATCTGAGTCAGCGTGACGATGGCGGTGGTGGTGGTCACCACGTTGCCCGGATCAACACTGCGGATGCCGGTGACGCAATCACAGGGCGAGATGATCTTGGTGTAGTCGAGCTGGACCTTGGCCGATTTCACCGCGGCGGCGTCGGAGGCCACGGTGGCTGCGTCCGAGGCGACGGTATTGCGATAGGTGTCCATGTCGAGCGCCGCCACGTAGCCCTGCCCGACCAGCGCCTGGTTGCGCTTGAGCGTGCTCTGCGCTGTGCCCAGTACTGCCTCGTCCTGCTTCTGCTTGGCCACGGCCTGATCGTAATTGGCCTGGTAGGTGCGCGGGTCGATCTGCGCCAGCACGTCGCCCTTCTTCACCGACTGACCTTCGGTAAAGTTGATTGTCATCATCTCGCCGCCGACCTGCGGGTTGATCGTCACGGTGTTGAGCGCCTGCACGGTGCCCAGGCCAGTGAGATAGATCGGCACGGCCTGGCTCACGACCGGCTGCACCGTGACCGGCACCGGTGCCGCGTCTTTATCACCCTGCGCATCCTGACCCTTGGCCGCGGAAGCATCCGCGCCGGCGCCGCGGCGATGATGACCGCCGGCCGTCTCCGCCGGCTTGTGCAGCAGCCGAAAGCCCACTAACGCCACCACGATCACAGCTATGACGATCAGGGTGATCTTCCAAAAACGCGACATGTGAAACTCCTGGACTTGAAACAACGCGGCAACGTGATCCACAAGGCAAAAGCCATGCACCGGTTGGCACGCATGGCGTATTTATCGGAGCTATTCGGGTCTCCCCCGGCCGGCACGACGACCGGCGGCTCCACTGGGACGAAATGATAGGTGCAGTAGAGCGGGCTTGAACAATGCCAGTTGACAGGGGTCGGCCATGACCGATGGCAGGGGCAGCTTCTTGCAGACCTCTTTTTGGCGGCTTCGTTCACACCGCGCGCTCGGTCCCGAAAAATCGTTTCTCGGGCGTGATTTGCCGCGTGCGTGCGGATGCGTCAGCTCGGGCTTCGCTTATAACGGGCTTCGTCTATAATCCTGCGCTGGTTGCCTTTGAGCGAGCATGGCAACCGCGCGCAATAGCCAGCAGCTGCAGCTGCCTCAGTGCAGGTCTGGCCACCACCGGTGCAACAGAACAGCCATCAGGTAAGCCGGAACAGCCGCACTGGCTCACCGCCCTGCCTACTGAAAGGAGTACGTGCGTGAGCGGTCCGATGACTAATTCCGACAAGGCCACCATCCGCCAGCTGGTCATCATGGTCGGCGGCCTGGTCGTGCTGACCCTGGTCCTGATGTTCGCCGGCTACGAGATCTACGACCACGCGCCGAAGGAAACCAACCCCAACGCGTCCGCTGCGGTGGTCGATCGCATCGCGCCCGCCGGCGCCGTGTATGCGGGCAACACCGGTCGCGCCGCGATGCAGGCCGCGGCCGATGCGGCGGCCAAGGCCGCGGCTTCGCAGGTGGCCTACGGTGGCACCACTGACGGCAAGACCATCTTCAACAACCTGTGCACCAGTTGCCACACCGCCGGTGTCGCCGGCGCGCCAAAGGTCGGCAACAAGGCCATGTGGGCGCCGCGCATCGCCGAGGGCCTCGATACACTGATCAAGCACGCCACCGAGGGCTACCACGGACCGGACGGCAACTACATGCCGGCTAAGGGCGGCAACCCCGCGCTGACCGATGCACAGGTCAAGGCCGCGGTCACCTGGATCGTCGATCAGGCCAAGTAAGCCGAATTACCGAGCCGCTTTATATCGCACCATGCAACGCCGCCTCCGGGCGGCGTTGCTGTTTGTGCGCCGAGAGCATTGCGCCGGCCGCATCGCGGAAACTGTCATTGGCATCTGCTAGCGTCAATGCCCGGCTTCGGCCGCGCGCATCGCCACCCTCTACTGGAACACTGCATGTCGTCTCGTCTGGCCACTCTCGCTGTCCTTGCTTTGCTCGCCGGTTGCGCCAGCCAATCCACCAAGCTGCCGGACGGCGTGCGGGCCAAGGTGGCGATTCTGGAAACCACCGACGTGCATTCGAATGTGCTGAGCTACGACTACTACAAGCTCAAGCCGGACAGCACGCTGGGCTACGAGCGCACCGCTACGCTGATCCGCCGCGCCCGCGCGGAGTTTCCCAACACCTTTCTGTTCGACAGCGGCGACACCATCCAGGGCAGCGTGCTGGCCGACTATCAGGCGCTGGTCAAACCGATCGCCTGCGATCAGGAGCCGGCGATCTACCGTGCGATGGATGCGATCGGCTACGACGGCGGCACGGCCGGCAACCACGAGTTCAACTACGGCCTGGGCTTTCTCTCGCAGGCCACCGGCACGCCGATGAACGTCGACGGCGGCCACACCGATCGCTGCGCCGGCCCGCACTTTCCGCTGGTATTGGCCAACGTCGACAGCGCGCGCGACGGCCAGCCCATCTTCAAACCGTGGACGGTGGTGACAAAAACCATCGAAGCGACCACAGCCGACGGGAAGACGATCCGCGTGCCGCTGAAAATCGGCATCATCGGGTTCACTCCGCCGCCGATCATGCAGTGGGACAAGCAGAATCTAGCCGGCAAGGTCACCGTCACCGGTGTGGTCGAGGCGGCGCAAAAATATCTGCCCCAGCTGCAGGCGCAGCATCCCGACCTGATCGTGGCGATCCTGCACGGCGGCCTCGACACCGCGCCGTACACGCCGGCGATGGAAAACGGCGGCTGGTACCTGGCCGGCGTGCCGGGTATCGACGTGCTGCTGCTCGGCCACGCGCACACCCAATTCCCCGGCCCGCATTACGCCGGCATGAAGGATGTCGATGCGCAGCGCGGCTTCGTACGTGGCGTGCCGGCGGTGATGGGTGGTTTCTTCGGCAAAGACCTGGGCGTGATCGAGCTGGCGCTCGATCGACAGCAGGGCCGCTGGGTGATCGATCGCAGCGGCTCGCACAGCGAAGTGCGGCCGATCTGCACAACCATCCCCGGCGCCAGCAAGTCGGCCAAGCCCGAGTGCGTGCCGGCCGATCCGCAGATCGCGCCGCTGCTCGATCAGACCCAGGCCGCGGCCATCGCCTACGTCAACACGCCGATCGGCGACAGCCGCGTGCGCCTCAGCAGCTACTTTGCCGACGAAGGCAATATGACCGCCCTGGCCGTGGTCAACGCGGCGCAGGCCGACTACGTGCGGCGCGAGCTGCCGCGCACGCATCCCGAACTGCGCGATGTGCCGGTGCTGTCCAGCGCCGCCGCCTTCCGCACCGGCTTTGGCGGACCCGACGATTACACCGACGTCGCCGCCGGCCCGCTGACGCTGCGCAGCGCCGCCGATCTGTACTTCTACCCCAACACGCTGGCTGCCGTGAAAACCGACGGCGCCGGCCTCAAGGCGTGGCTGGAAAAATCCGCCGAGCGCTTCAATCGGATCGATCCGACCAAGACCGGCGAACAGCCGCTGATCAACGACGCCTACCCCGGCTTCAACGTCGACCAGATCCAGGGCGGCATCCACTACGTTATCGACGTGTCCAAGCCCGTCGGCGAGCGCATCACCGCGCTGACCTATCACGGCAAGCCGGTAACGCCGGAACAGCCCTTCGTCGTGGTCACCAACAACTACCGCGCCAGCGGCGGCGGCCACTTCCCCGGCCTCGACGGCAGCAGCATCGTGCTCGCCGCGCCGGATGGCACGCGCGAAATTCTGGCCGACTGGTTGAAGCAGAAAAAACGGATCGATGCGAGCGATCTCGAAGCGACATCGTGGACGTTTGCACCACTGAAAACCCGCGGCCCGATCGTCTTCACCGGCGCCAGCGGCAAGCAGGATGTGGCGAACGCCGCCGGGCTGACCAACATTCGACTATCGCAAGACCACGGCGACGGTACGGCCACCTACACGATCGACTTGTCGAAAAAGTGATCGACGGATAGCGTGGGCGACAGCTCGCCTACGGTTGTTCGGCATGGGTTTCATCGGCCGCGGGGCACCGATGGCATTCGCTGAAGGCAACTCACCCCCTTCGATCAAACACAACGACAAGGCAGGCGATGATCGCGTTGGAAATCCAGGCCCTGTCGCAACGACGGGAAAATCTGCTGATCGAGATCGGTCGCGTCGTCCTCGCACAGGGGTTCACCC
>CAIKJM010000458.1 GCA_903827735.1 uncultured Rhodanobacter sp.
ATCTGTTGAACTAGCGACCACGGCACCATCTCGGCCTCATGCGTAGACGGATTGAAACAGCCAATGGAATGCTGATCGAAGATCGGCGACCAGCGCAAGGTCTCGGGGGCAGCCGGCGCAGGATTCTTAGGGCGGGTTAGGTCGAGCTGGGTCTGTATGGCAGACGCGATAAACCAGACAAACAGCGAAGCAACGATCACAGCCACCAGTACACGTGACTCCGCCGATACCTTCCACAGCACCACTGTGGCGACCACAGGCACGAGAAGCAGGATGTCCAGAACGTTCAACTTGGCTGGTCTTTGGCCTAGGGGCACTTTTACGAATCCTGTTCGTGTGACCCGACTTGAGATTCCCCCAGCATCCCGGACACCGGGTTAAGCGCTTCGCAGTTTCTCATAGGTCGCCGGGCTGATATAGCCAAGCGTCGAATGCCGACGTTGTGGGTTGTAGAATCGCTCGATGTAGTCAAAGACGTCCGCCCGGGCTTCATCTCGCCAGCGGTAGTGCTTGTGAGAAGTGCGTTCGGTCTTGAGCGACGAGAAGAAGCTCTCCATTGCCGCATTGTCCCAGACGTTTCCAGATCGGCTCATGCTGCACTGAATACCGTTATCTGTCAGCAACCGCTGAAACTGCTCGCTGGTGTACTGGCTGCCCTGGTCCGAGTGATGGAGGAGCGCTGCGTCCGTGGGTCGTCGCCGCCAGATCGCCATCACCATGGCATCGGCCACGAGATCTGCCGTCATGCGCTTCTGCATGGACCAGCCGACGATCATTCTTGAAAACAGATCCAGGACGACAGCGACGTAGAGCCAGCCCTCGCTTGTCCAGATGTAGGTGAAGTCCGCCACCCACTTCTGATTCGGCGCCCCGGCTTCAAATTGACGATCAAGCACATTTGGCGCAATGACCGACCGATGTCCGCTGTCCAAGGGCAATCGCTTGTGCCGTCGCCGCGCCACCACGCCTGCCTGGCGCATAAGCCGAGCGGTGCGATTCTCGCTGCAGGGCACATTCCAATCTCGCAGATCTCGCCATACGCGCGGACTGCCATAGGTACGGCCGCTGGCTTCAAAGCTCTCGCGGATGTGCGCGAGAACGATTCGATTGGCATGTGCGCGGTTGCTTTCAGGTCGAGCGATCCACTCGTAGAACCCGCTGGCGGAAACATTCAGGGTCTGAGCCATCCATCGTACCGGCCAGATGCTGCGGTGCTTCGCCATAAAGGCGTACTTCACTGAGGTTCCTTGGCGAAGTAGCCGAGCGCTTTTTTTAGGATGTCGCGCTCCGCAGTGACCTTTGTTAACTCACGCTTCAACCGTGCCAGCTCCGCCTCAGCCGGCCGCATCTTGCCTTGACCTGGAAATGCTTCGCCCTTGTCCTCTTCGACCTGCTGGCACCAGAGTTTCAACACCGTATTGCTGATCCCCAGATCCCTGGCCACGCGAGCCTTAGGAATCCCGCTTTCCACCAGGCGGACCGCCTCCAGCTTGAACTCCCTTGTGTACCGTCGCCGCTTCTCCATAAAACACCTCCTTCAATGCCATAGTAGCGAATGAAGGTGTCCGGGAAACTAGGGGAAGCTCAAAGCAGGTCGGGTCGACCATCAAAATGAAGTCTGCCGAACACTGGGGACCCACCATCACGGAGCTCCCCTATGAACTCAATAGTATTCTCCAGCGATAACGCCGGCACTCCCTGGAACAAGGGCAAACTGGTGGGGCAAAAAGCCCCACTCAAGCTCAGGGATATCTGGGCCATACGGATCCGTCTGCAGCTTGCCGAAAGGACCAGGGAACTCGCACTGTTCAACCTGGCTATAGACAGCAAGCTACGTGGCTGCGACTTGGTCAAACTCAAAGTCGGTGAGATTTGCCACGGAGGCCGAGTAGCCGCGCGAGCCATCGTCCTG
>CAIKJM010000459.1 GCA_903827735.1 uncultured Rhodanobacter sp.
CTGCAGCGATCGCGCCTGGCGCGCACGCCATGAGCCGCTGGCGAGCGCCGTCACCCCGCTCCACCGCGATCATCACCCGCGAAGGTTTTGAGCAGCTGAAAGCCGAGCTCGATCACCTGTGGCACGTGCTGCGGCCGCAAGTGGTGAAAGCACTGGCCGCCGCAGCCGCTGAAGGCGACCGCTCGGAAAACGCCGAATACATCTATCGCAAAAAGCAGCTGGGCGAGATCGACCGGCGGGCGCGCTATCTCAGCAAGCGCATCCCCGATCTGAAGGTCGCGGAAGGACGGCCGAGCGATCCTACCCTGGTGTTTTTCGGCGCGCGCATCGAACTGGAGAACGTCGACACCGGCGAGATCGTCCAGTACCGGATCGTCGGGCCGGACGAGACCAATGCCAAGCTTGGCTGGATCAGCATTGACTCGCCGCTGGCGCGTGCCGCGCTGAAGCGACGAGTCGATGACGAGTTTAACGTGGAGTTGCCCCACGGTCCGGCAGCGTTCGCCATTATCGGCATCGACTACGCCTGAAAGTGGCCGCTGGAAATTGACGCCCGCGACGAGTGCCGCAGGCGTTCGTACCGACTACTGACCGCCGCTGAGTTCCTGCTGCAGCGCGCCGATTTGCGCTTCATGCGCCTCGTAGAAGCTGACATTGGCCGGGTTGATCCGACTCTTGTCCATATACTGCGCCGCTTCCGGATGGCTCTTTGCCTGTACGGCCATGCCCGCATTCATCAGCGCAAAATTCGCCAGCAAAAATTCGCGCGGCGTGAAGCCGTACTTCTTCAGGAGCGGCGCGATACGGCTGTCTTGCGCCACCGGCAGATTGGCCAGATCGTCCAGGCTGTGCACGTTGGAAAAATCCTTCGGCTGCTGCGGATTGATGTGCAGGTCGTGCGCTTCCTTGGTGGCACCGACGAGCCGCTTGAAGTTGTCTTCGTTCAAGTTGTAATTCTCGATCGCCTGCTTGTCTTCCGGCGAAAAGACCGGAACCTGCTGCGCCTGTGACCAGAACGGCGTCATCGCCAGCAGGCCGCCGAGCAATAGCAGCAGCGGTCGCCTAAAGCGCTTGTTTACCGTCGCATGTGTTTTCATCAAACGCTCCTGGTTGGGTTGGTCTCGGTGAGCGCAGAGCCTAGCATCGGCGCATTTCGGCAGTGTGAGCGTGCGGCAACGCGGGTTCAGGCCAGACGTACGGCGTCGGGATATTCGCGGCCCGCCCGCCGCGGCTGGTAGCAAGGAGCGCTGCGATGGAACGCTTCGTTATCGCCCTGCGGATGCCAGCCCGGAATGCCCGACAGCGGCAGCGGCCGCAGCTCCAACGGGTCGCACAGCAGCTGTCCATCCGTAACGGCATCGACGAAGGCGCGGCGCACGTCAGCCATGTCCATCGTGGCTGTCGGCTGGAACACCAGCGCCTTGCCAACCAGCAGCTTGTCCGGGCTCAGCGCGTGTTCCAGCAGCGCGTGCCCGAACACTTCCGCCTCGATGCTGCCATCGAGCCAGGCCTGCCGTCGCTGCCAGAACAGGCCATACCAGTCGTGCGCGCTCCACAGCGCCAGCAGCGCGGGATCGCGCACGGCGACGATCACACCGGCTTCGTCGAAGTGGGTCATCGCGTACTGCGGACGCGAGCGCTCTTTCGGACCCATGCGTGCGATCTCATCGACCTGACGTCGGTTCAACGCCTGCTTCAACGCCGGATGGCGCAGCCAGATCAGCGCGTTGAGCAGATCGTGCCAGTTGCCCTCGCGGGTCGCTATTTCACCGCGCTCGGCGATACGCTGCTCGTAGTGCAGGCCATCGGCGAGCAGCTCGGGCGTCTGAGCGACGAAGCGGACGCGAGCGCGGCTGGGAAGCGCATCGTTCAATGCGCCTATGGACGGCCATTCGAGACCTTGCAGCTTTGCTGCATGATCGCGCCACGCCGCCAGCGGCTGCCGCCAAAACGCGGCCGGATCGACCGTCCCGCGCGCCGGCGCGTGATAGCGCACGGATCAGCCGACGAGGCGGGCGTGCAGGTCGTGATCGTCGGCGGATTCGACGACCACGTCGACAAACTGACCCGGGCGCAGCTTCTGACCGTCGGCAATGATGACAGTGCCATCGATTTCCGGCGCATCGGCGGCCGAACGCGCGATCGCACCGTCCTTGCCGGCTTCGTCGACCAGCACCTTGATGGTGCGGCCGATTTTCTGCTGCAGCTTGGCCGCGGAAATCTCCGCCTGCACCATCATGAACTGCTCGAGGCGATCTTCCTTCAGCTCTTCGGAAACCGGATCGGGCAGCTCGTTGGCCTTGGCGCCGTCGACCGGCGAATAGGCGAACGCACCGACGCGATCGAGCTTGGCCTCACGCAGAAAATCGAGCAGCTCCTCGAACTCGGCGTCGGTCTCGCCGGGAAAGCCGACGATGAAGGTGCTGCGAATCGTCAGATCCGGCACGACCTTGCGCCAGTTGTTGATGCGCTCCAGCGTGCGGTCGATATTGCCCGGCCGCTTCATCAGCTTGAGGA
>CAIKJM010000460.1 GCA_903827735.1 uncultured Rhodanobacter sp.
GTTCGATCAGTGCTAAGTGGGCCATCAACCGCACCCTGATCTATCTGGGCTATCGCGGCCTGCTGTTCGGCAACACGCTGATCGCCTCGGTGCTGATGGCGATGTTCGCGCTGCTCGGGCCGACCACGCCGATGTGGGCCACGGCGCTGCTGGTCTTCGTCTATGGCGCCTGCACTGGCATGCAGTACACCGCGATGAACACGCTGATCTATAACGATCTCGATATCAAATATGCCTCGATGGCGTCGTCGATGGCCTCGACCGCGCAGTATCTGGCGATGAGTTTCGGCATCGCGCTGGCCACGCTGCTGATGGAAGCGCTGCTGCAGGGCCACGCGCACGAACAGTACATCGTCGCCTTCCGCTGGACGATGGTCCTGCTCGGCGGCATCACCGCGATCGCCAGCCGCATCTTCAGCCGGCTGCCGAAAGACAGGCCGCTCGGCGGTGCGGTCGCGGTGCGCTGATCTGCGCATTGGTCGATTGGCGCACAATGCGGCCAACGTCGCGCGACGGTCGATGTAGCATGGTGCTTTCGAAGACAGCCTGAGCGCACCGCATGCAGCATGCCAGCGACATCCTGTTTACTCTGTTCGTTGTGTTCATCGCCGCGCAGCTGGGCGGCGAGATTGCGCAGCGGCTGAAGCTGCCCGGCGTGGTCGGTGAAATTGCGGCCGGCTGCGTCATCGGCCCTTCGCTGCTCGGCCTCATCACTCCGGACCAGATCGCCATCGGCACGCCGCTGGACGTGCTGGCCGAGATCGGCGTGGTGCTGCTGCTGTTTTCTGTCGGTCTGGAAACGCGGCTAGAGGATTTGAAGAAGGTCGGCAAGGTAGCGTTTTTGGTCGGCGTGCTGGGCGTGGCCATACCGTTTGCCATGGGCAGCCTATGGGCACACGGCAGCGGCTTCAGCTGGGACAAGTCGCTGTTCGTAGCGGCGGCGTTCGTGGCGACGTCGGCCGGCATCACCGCACGCGTGCTGCAGGAGCTGCACGCGCTGCAGCGGATCGAGAGCAAGGTGATTCTCGGCGCCGCCGTGATCGACGACATCCTCGCGATGCTGCTGCTCGGCGTGGTCGTCTCGCTGCAGGGCGGCGGCGGTTTTGACCCCAGCCATCTGCTGGCGGTGCTGGTGGGCGCCGTCGGCTTTATCGCGGTGATCGGCTGGGGCGGCACGCGCGTGATGCGCTGGAATTCGGACTGGCTGGAGAAGCCGCGCGATCCGCATTCGCCGCTGATGATCGTGCTGGCGATGTGTCTGGGGCTGGCCTATCTCTCCACACTGTTTGGACTGGCCGCGATCATCGGCGCCTTCCTGGCCGGCATGATCGCGTCGGAAACGCAGCAGCGGCATACGCTGGAAAAACAGACCATGCCGCTGCTAGCGCTGCTGACGCCATTCTTCTTTGTCGTGACCGGTAGCAAGATCGACCTGCGCGAACTGGCCAGCGCCGATGCGCTGATCATGCTGGCCGTGGTTACGCTCATCGCCATCATCTCCAAGCTGATCGGCGGCTGGCTCGGCTCGCTGTCGCTGGGTCGGCGCAGCGCCACGATCATCGGTTTCGGCATGGTGCCACGTGGCGAAGTCGGCGTAGTGATCGCGAGCCTAGGCCTGGCGGCGGGGGTGTTCAACAATCGCATGTACGCCATCATCGTGGCGATGTCGCTGCTCACCGCGATGGTGACGCCGCCGGTATTGGCGTGGTTGCTGAAGCGCTCAGCCGATAACGGGGATTCGAACGGCGATTTGCCGCCTGGTGACGCCAGCGCCGCTTCGTGATGCGACGCACCGTGAGGCTCAAAAGACCCCGCGCGGATTGGCGCTCGATTCAGCTGACCTCACTAGACTGAGGGCGTTGCACCACCATCGCGTCATTTTCAACTCGGGACTCGTCATGAATATCAAACCACTGTTCTCTCTCCCCCTCGCCGTGGCCGTGAGCTTCAGTGGCATCGGCGTAGCAAGCGCCAGCCCGGATGCCAGCGGTGTGCTTGTTCGCCAGGACGGCATCTATCTGCGCTGCGACCAGTGCGGTACGGTGCAAAGCGTTGAACGCAATATCACCCAGGGCAGCAACCATGGCGTGGCCGGCGCGATTATCGGTGCGGTGGCCGGCGGCGTTCTGGGTAACCAGATCGGCAGCGGCAATGGCCGCAAGATCGCCACCGTCGGCGGCGCGGTCGGCGGCGGCTTTGCCGGTAACGCCATTGGCAAGGGCGGCAGCAGCGAAAGCTATCTTGTACGTATGCGTATGGGGGACGGCAGCTACAACAATGTGCAGGTGAAGGACGCCAGCGGCATCCGCGCCGGCGATATTGTCCAGCT
This sequence comes from uncultured Rhodanobacter sp., assembly GCA_903827735.1. GTDB lineage: Bacteria > Pseudomonadota > Gammaproteobacteria > Xanthomonadales > Rhodanobacteraceae > Rhodanobacter. The sequence goes on from CAIKJM010000460.1 coordinate 2,330, forward strand.
CGATCAGAACGGTAACATCACCCGCATTCGGTGAAACATCCGTACAGCGATTTCCTTGAATCAGCCTCATAAAAAAACGCCCCAGTCAGGGGCGTTTTTTTGCGAGTTGGGTGCCCTTTACCTAATAAAACGTCACTCAAGCCGCCTTGGGAAGTCGGAAAGCTTCTAACGCACGTCGCGTAAAAAGATAGATGCCGACCGCTGTCGAATCTGTGCTGTGGATGGCGCGCACCGCCTCAAGCAGCTCGCTGTCAGTGCATCGAAATCGCCGGCACCAGGAGGCGCGGCTGGGTCGGTTACGCAACTGGATGTGTTCTGTCATCGGCACTACCTACTAGAAATTACTCGAACACCTTGCCTGCCAGGAAATGAAATGCCTGTGGTCGGCTCGTTACGTAAACGGCAAAAGGCGTCGGTAGAGAGGTTGAGCCTGAATGGCATGAATCAATTGCTGAGCGGTTAGGTGTTTGTGCGATGCTCCACATCGCACACACCGCAACTCCGCGCAGGAAATTCGCCCCATGGACTCTCGCGCGCCACCCAACAAGGGCAAACCGGGCATACCGGTTTGGCGCAATTTAAGCGCAGGTCTGATCACCGGCGCGGCGGACGACGATCCCAGCGGTATTGCCACATACTCCCAGGTCGGCGCCGCGTTCGGCTACGGCATGCTGTGGTGCATTTTGTTCACTATGCCGCTGATGATCGCGATTCAGGCGATCAGCGCAGGCATCGGCTGCGTGACCGGACATGGCTTGATGGACGGCATACGCGCCTATTACCCGCGCAAGCTGGTCTACGCACTGGTGGTATCGATTTTCGTGGCCAACGTCATTACTCTGGCCGCCGACATCGGCGCGATGGGCGCGGCGCTGAAACTGCTGATCGGCGGCCCTGCACTGCTTTATGCCGGCGGCTTCGCCGTGTTGTCACTGGTGCTGCAGGTGTTCATCCCCTTCTCGCGCTACTCGCCGATTCTGAAGCTGCTGACGCTCAGCCTCTTTGCCTACGTGGGCACGGTGATGGTGATACACGTGCAGTGGTTGCCCGTGCTCAAAAGCATCGTTATCCCTCCAGTGACGTGGAATGCCAAATACGCCGTCGGCCTCGTCGCGCTGCTCGGAACGACCATTAGCCCCTACCTATTTTGCTGGCAGGCTGCGCAGGAGGTTGAAGAGATTCAGGCGAGCACCGAACGCAGACCTCTTTTGCTCGCGCCATTACAGGCACCCGATACCTTGCGCCGGGTCGGCATTGATACCAGTGTCGGGATGATTTTCTCCAATGTCATCGCCTTCTTCATCATCCTCACCGCGGCCGTGGTGCTGCATGCGAACGGCAAGACTGATATTCAGTCCTCGTCCGAAGCCGCCGAAGCGCTGCGGCCGCTGGCAGGCAACATGGCGTTTGCTCTGTTTGCTGCCGGCATCATCGGTACCGGACTGCTGGCGGTGCCGGTATTGGCCGGTGCGACGGCATACGCTGCAGCCGGCGCCTTCGGTCAGCTCAGCGGCCTGCAGCACAAAGTGCGCGAAGCGAAGTTTTTTTACGGCGTGCTTATCGTCGCCAGCGTTGCCGGGATCGCCTTGAACCTAACGCCGCTCGATCCGATCAAGGCGCTGTACTGGAGTGCGGTGATCAATGGCGTGGTAGCCGTGCCGCTGATGATCGTCATGATGCTGATGGGTTCGCAGGCCAAGGTGATGGGTCGTTTCACGATGCCGCTGCCGCTGAAGATATTTGGCTGGCTGGCCACAGCGACCATGGCCGCGGCGGCCATCGTGATGTTCGTGACGTGGGGCAATTAGGTCTGAGTTGATTGGATCGCTGTGAATTCTGGCAGCTCGAAACGATAGCCCGCGCCGTATACGGAGTGAATATACGGGCCGCCAGGCACCAGATCATCGAGCTTGCGCCGCAGGTTTCGGATATGGCTGTCCACCACGCGATCAGTGACGTCACGTAAATCGTCGTGCATCAGATCGAGGAGTTGATCGCGCGAGTACACGCGGCTCGGGTGGGCTACCAGCGTCTGCAGGAGCCGGTATTCGGTCGTGGTCAAGGGTAATGCTCTGCCGCCCACCAGGATGCGCCGGGTCGACTCATCGACGACAAACGGATTGGCAGAAACCGGTCCGCTGCTACGGCGCAGAAGCGCGCGCACGCGGGCCACCACTTCGCGCGGGCTGAAGGGCTTGCAGACGTAGTCGTCGGCGCCAAGTTCCAGGCCCAGCAGCCGATCGATTTCCTCTACCCGCGCGGTCAACATGATTACCGGCAGCTGGCTGCTCTTGCGCAGCTCGCGCAGCACCTCGAGGCCATCCATTCCCGGAAGCATCACATCAAGCAGCAGCAGGTCGGGACGCTTTTCGTCGATAGCGGATAAAACGCGATCGCCCTCTTCCACGATCGATGCCAGGTAGCCAGCGCCTTGCAGGTATTCGCTGAGCAGTGCCGCGATCTTCGGTTCGTCCTCGGCGACCAGGATGTGATGGGGATGCGTCATATCAACGTGATACCAAGGGCAACGTCAAAACGATGCGCAGGCCGCCAAGCGGCGAAGGCAGCGCACGCAGCGTGGCGTCGTGCGCTGCCGCGATTCGCTGCGCGATGGCCAGACCCAAGCCGCTGCCGCCATGTTTGCGATCACGCGATGCCTCGCCGCGATAGAGCGGCTCGAACAGCCGCGCGAGCGAATCGGTGTCTACGCCAGGAGGCGTATCGTCGAAAACGATATCAACCGAGTGCGCCTGTTTTGCCATGCCGATGCGAACACGGCCACCGCCATCGCTGTAGCGAAGGCTGTTGCCGATAACGTTGTCGATCAACTGGCGCATGCGGTCGGGATCGACTCGTACCAGTGCCGATGAAAGATCGCGCTCGATTGTCAGCTGGGCATCGTGCGCGATCGGCTCAAGGCTTGTGCAGGCAGTGTCGATCAGCTCGGCGATATCGATCAGCAGCGGCCGATAGCTCAGCGTGCCCAGGTCGGCCATCGACAGCTGGTGCAGATCGTCGACCAGGCGATCAAGCCGCATCACTTCTTCATGCAGCGATCGCAAGCCGCCGGCGTCGGCGACGCGCACGCCATCCTGCATGGCCTCGATTTCGCCGCGCACGATGGACAGCGGCGTGCGCAACTCGTGGGAGATGTCGGCAATCCAGCGCCGGCGCGCACTCTCGTTGGCCTGCAGAGCGCTGCTCAAGCGGTTGATGTGCCTAACCAGATCGCCCAGCTCGTCGCGCCGCGACGTTTCCAGATGCTGTCCGTATGTGCCATTGGCCAGCTGGTCGGCCGACTGCTCGACTTCGCGCAGCGGTGCCAGCAAGTGGCGCGCAAAGATCCAAGCCACGCCCAGTGCCAGCAGCACCAGCAATCCCGCCAGCAGCGACATGTCGCGGATCTGCGCTGAGAGAAAATCGGTGTCGCGGCTTTCCACCGTATGCGTGAGCGGCTGCAGCGCTAGCCAACCGACCAGGGCACCGTTTTGCTGCAGCGGTCGCTGCAGGGAATCGCCCCGCAGCGGAGCGCCGATGATCCAGCGATGATGCGCATCGAGCAGCGAGACCCGCGGCGGCAAGGCCGGTGGAGGTGGCGTGCCGTCGTCTCGCCCTGGCGCACGGGGCGGTGGTGGCACGGGCGGCGGCGGTCGCTTCACCGCCGGATCGGGCGCGCCGCGCGGCGGCTTCGGATCGAGCAGTCGATGCAGCAGCGCATCCCATGTTGCGCGATCGCGCAGGCCAACGAAACCCTGCGCGGCATCGGCGCGCTGATCGAGTTCCTGCGCCAATGGCGTCAGCCGCGCCAGATCAAGCGTGTTGACGTAAGCGACGAAGCCGCTGCGCAGATTGACGATAGTGACGCTGCCAAGCGCGCCAAGCGCCAGCGCGACCGCCAGCGCTAGGAGTAGAAACAGCTTGTGCACCACGCGCAGGCGCAAACGCGAGCGAGGCGGCTGTGTATTTGGATGATGAGGCGAGGCAGGTATCGGAATATCCATGGGTAATGCAGGATAACCCGCTGTATGGAAAGGCGCGTCCGCAATCCCTGCATAATTTCTGCGAAGTGGGAGGGCATCTTGGAGGCTGCCGGGTTGGCCGGCAACAGACAGGAGCTTCACCATGCAAACCCGCATTCTTTGCGCACTAATCGCGATGGCGATGGCCGGCACCTCGCTGGCACAGACCGTTCAACCGCCGCCCGTTCCGGGCACACCGCCCGCACTTATCACTGGTAGCCTACCGCCGCTGCCGCCAGGTTGCGCCGACAACGGCACCATGCAGCCGGCCCCGCCGCCGCGCCCGCCAGCCCCAGCTGCCAACGACGACGGTCTGATCAAAGGTCTGGGTATCAGCAGCGCGCAGGCATCGAAGGTTGAGAAGGTGTTCGAACGCCAGCGTGAGCAGGCCGAGCAGTTGGAGCAGCGACATCGCGACCTAGATGCACAGACCTGCAAGGATCTGCGCGGCATTCTTGGCGATCAGGGCATCGCTCGCTGGTCCGCGGCAGTGCCGCCACCACCGCCCGGCGGCCGCGGCCCCTTCGGAGCCCCAGGACGCGGCCCTGGCGGCATGATGCCTCCGCCTCCGCCGCCGCAAGGCAACTGATTGAAAACAGCGAAAACGTCTCGAGATGCTGCACCTCAAAGGACGCCTGCGCGGGCGTCCTTTTCCTTAGACCGACGGCGTTGAATCAGGCTCCGGCGTCGAATCAGTATCGGCCCTCGGCAGCGCCTCGGTCAGCCCCAGCGTGGCATGGGCCTGCACTCGCTCGATCGCTTCGACTAGGTCGTTACCGCCAAACGGCTTACGCAAATAGACGCTGCGTTGGGGCAAGTCACGTTCGTCGGTATTAGGATCGGCTGAAATCACAATCAAGCCGACGTCCGGATGTTGGAGCCTGGCCAGATTGCAGACGTCGATACCGTTGATCTCACCTGCCAGCAGCACATCGGCAATGAGCACGTCCACACGCTCCTGCGTCGACAGAAAATGGGACGCGCCGCTGGACCCCACAGCGCACTGAATGCGAAATCCGCCCTTGCCTTCCAGCAAGATGCGCATGGTCTCCAGCACCGCGTGATCATCGTCAACGATAAGGACGACCGTGTCGGTGTCCATGATGGCCTTCCCCTGAGTCTTGCAGCGTGATCGATATTCCCCTCAACAGGATTCTACTCGACCACGACGTTCGCGCGAGCCTCCCCGGCACGAGACGCGTAGTGCCGCATCCACATCGTGAGATCGTGCGAATCGCTAGCGCGATTGTCCTCGCTCGGCGCCACCCGGCGAACGCGCCGCTGCGCGAGTTTCGTAAAGTCGCTTGTCGGCCGTGGCCAGCATGTGCTCCAGCGGCTCACCGGTATGGCGGTAGGATGCGCCCATCGTGAAACCAATCGGCGCGGTCCGCCGATCGTCATCAATCCGTTTCACAACCGCCTGGGTGAGCTCGTTGTCGGCGTGCCGCAGCAGCACTGCAAACTCGTCGCCCCCCAGTCGGACCACGGCGTCTTCCGGACGCAGGTGGTTGGATAGGAATTTCGCCATGCCCACCAGCACTTCGTCGCCACGCTGATGGCCGAACTGATCGTTGATCTGCTTGAAGCGATCCAGATCGAAAGTGATGCATCCCCAGCGATCAAGGTCGCCCATCGACGCGGCCAGCTCGGTAACAAACCGTCGGTTGAAGCAGCCCGTCAGCGGGTCGCGTACCGACCACTCTTCCAGCTTGCGCTGGTGCTGCTGGCGCTCGGTGATATCCTGCGCGTGGCCTAGCACGTACGGCTCGTCATCATCCTCATCGAGCACGTTGTGGTATTCCCAGATACGCACGCTGCCGTCGCCGCCGATGAGCTCCAGCACGCCGGAATCGGATCCAGTGGCAAAAACACGATCGAGATAACGCTGGAAGCCGTCGCGACGCTCCGGAGGCATGATGTCCGCCAGCGAGCGCCCAAGCAGCTCGGCGATCGAATACCCGAGCGAACGCGCCGCTGCCGGATTGACCGAGAGCAGAATGCCGTCGGCGTCATGAGTACAGATCAGCCCCAGGCTATATTCGAAAAGTTTACGGAAGCGCCTATCGCTGTCCTCCAGCGCTTTCACCGCGCGCTTGCGCAGGGTGACGTCCTGAAAGGCACCGACCAGCCGCGACGGCACGCCGTGCTCGAGCTCCACGTTGCCCACGGCACGAACCCAGATATGGCGGCCAGTCGCGGTGATAAAAGGCAATTCAAGATCCCACCCGCGGCCTTCTTCCAGACCTTTCTGCACGGCGGCCTGCACGATCTCACGCGCCTGTGGCGCATAAAAATCCAACGCTTCTTTTAGCGTGGGTGCGTAACCCGGCGGCACATCATGGATACGGCAGGTTTCGTCGGACCAGAGAATTTCGTTGGTAAGTAAATTGACCTCCCAGCCGCCAACCCCGGCTGCTCGCCCCGTTCGGTCCAGAAATGCCTCACTGGCCCGCAGTTTTTCTTCCAGCCGGTCGGCGATCTCAGCCTCGTGCTCGAGCGCGGCATTTTTTTCCAGCAGCACAGCGCGCTGGTCAAGCGCTTCCGACGCCGCCCTGGCCAATTCCTGCAGTGCTTGCCGCTGATTCTCGGTCAGCGCGTTGACCCGACGATCGATGACACATAGCGCGCCCATGCGCAGACCGTCATTCAATGTGATGGGAGCGCCCGCATAAAAGCGCATATCGGGATGACCGGTCACGAGCGGGTTATCAGCGAAACGGGCGTCGCCCAACGCGTCCGGAATTTCCATGACGTCGTCGCCCCGAATCGTGTGGGAGCAGAACGAAATATCGCGCGGCGTTTCGGAGATGCCGGCCAGCCCGACGTTGGACTTGAACCACTGGCGGCTCTCGTCTACCAGGGTGATCAGGGCGATCGGCATACCGGTGACCAGCGCTGCCGCCTTGGTGAGCGCGTCAAAGAGCGGTTCGGCCTGCGTATCCAGAATATTCAACGATCGCAGTCGCGCGATCCGGGTTTGCTCGAGAGCACCCTCTTCGAACGGCGATGTGCTGGTGATGTCGGCTGTCTGCATCGCGGCTCAGGCTCAGTATCGTGGCTGTGCGCGCCTAGATTAACCCACCCGGCTTCGCAAACCGGTGGCGTTTTGCGGTGCCACGTGCCGAAAACGTGCCCACGTTCATCTTATCGACGGAAATAGCGCGGGCTACCATCCGGATATTTATGCGGATAGCGCAATTTCAGTTGCCTTCCCGCCTTGTCAATGGCTCAATAGCCGCGCTAAACAGCCCGGGGAGCTGCCGTCTTGACTGCCGTCGAAAAAATCATCCTTTTTACCGCCATGATCCTTTCAGTCATGGCGTGCCAACAGTCGCCCGATCCAGGAGCGCTGCGAGCGGCGCATTACGACCCCGCGCAGTATTTTGACAACGATCGTTTGCGTGCCAATACGCTGATCGCCTGCCGTGCTGGCAGTGTGCAGGACCAAACGCGGTGGTCAACGTTATATGCCTGCCGCACGTCGGCGTCGACGGAGATGGCCAAGCACCGCGGCTGGAAGCCAAGTATCGGTTCACCGCGTTAAGTCGAGGGAGCGATCGACCGCTGATCCAACCAATGATGTAGCTCACGCCTCCGCCAACGCCGGCATCCAAGCAGCGCGCGCCAACGACCGAGGCTGATAGTCGCGCTGAGTAGACGAGCGCTCCGTGCTAGTGGTCAGCACGACACAGTCAATCGTGTTGCCCATATAGAGCGCATGCTCCCGTGCCTGCGCTTCGGTGCTGAAATGCTGAGGCTTCAACTTGCGACCCTGGTGGAAGCCGCACACTACAAACGTCGTGGTATTCATCGTGATATCTCGTGAGGTCGCCTTAGCTTGCAGCGCGAATGTGTCAGGAGATAAGACAAGAGTTCGTGATGGCGAGCGGTGACGTTTAATACCTTTTCGCTGTCGGTTTCCCAGAGACGAGAGCGCGCGTTTTTCGGCGCGGTCCGTGTGGTTGAGGGACGGACCGAAAAGCTGGCGAGCGACATGCAAGTAATTGCGGCAGAACCGCCCTCTATTGCGACGCCAAGCGTGCATTTGACGCCATTTGAGAGCTTCTCCAAACGCTGCGAAAGCCCTATCCTCGCGGCCTTGCCATCATTGTTACTATGTATCGAATCGACGCTGTCGCGAGCTTTCAAATCTCGCCCGCCTGCGCTGTTCGATATTCGGGCGATTGGCGCGTACCTCCGGCGGCAAGTTTATGGGCATCTCAAAAAAATCAGATAAGACGTCAGGGCCGATCGGAAAGGCCGGTGTCACCATGCTTTGCAGCGTGCTGGTGGCTAGTTGTGCAGTGGGCCCCAACTTCAAACGACCCGCTGCGCCCACGGTTGCCGCTTACACCGATCATCCGCTGACGACGACGGCCACAACGGAGAACCTCAGCGGCGGCCAAGCGCAGCAGTTCACCAGCGGCGCCGATATCCCCGGCGACTGGTGGACGCTGTTTCACTCCGTGCCGCTGAATGCGCTGATCGAACAGTCGCTCAAGCACAACGCCGATCTCAAGGCCGCGCAGGCCGCGCTGCTGGTGGCCAATGAAACCACCAAGGCCGGACGCGGCGCGTTCTACCCCTCCGTCGCAGGCAGTTTCTCGGCCTCGCGCGAAAAAGACCCGCCCGGCTCACTCGCCCCGGTGCCCAGCAACAACGCCTACCGCTACAACCTGTTCACCCCGCAGCTGAGCATCTCGTACGCGCCGGACATCTTCGGCCTGAACCGCCGTACGGTGGAGTCGCTGCAGGCGCAGGAGCAGGCCGTCCGCTTTCAGACCATCGCCACGCAGATCACGTTGAGCACCAACGTGGTCGCTGCCGTCGTGCAGGAGGCCGCGCTGCAGGCTCAGGTCGATGCGACCCGCCAGCTGGTCGAGATCAATACGCACATGTTGAAAATCCTGCAGTATCAGCTGAGCAAAGGCTACGTCGGGCGGCTCGACGTTGCCGCGCAGGAGTCGCAGCTGGCGCAGGTGGTCGCCACGCTGCCGCCGCTGATCAAGCAGCTGGCGCAACAGAAAGACGCGCTGGCCGTGCTGGTCGGCCAGTTCCCGAACCAGCTGCCGCATCAGACGTTCGATCTGGCCAGCCTACAGCTGCCGCAGAATCTACCGGTAAGCCTGCCCTCGACCCTGGTGTCGCAGCGTCCCGACGTGCGACAAGCCGAGGCGAATATGCACGCCGCAAGCGCGCAGATCGGCGTAGCCATCGCCAACCGCCTGCCGAATATCGCGCTGACCGCCAACGTCGGCAGCACCGGTCTCGCGCTAAACCAAGTGTTCCAGTCGGGTACCGGCTTCTGGAACATCGGCTCGACCATTACCGCGCCGATTTTTCAGGGCGGCACGCTCCTGCATCAGGAACGCGCCGCCAAAGCTGCATATGTCGAAGCGGCCGAGCAGTATCGCGGCACCGTGCTGAGCGCGTTCCAGAACGTCGCCGACACCCTCACCGCGCTGGAGCAGGATGCTGACGCGCTGAAAGCATCGGCCCACGCAACCGATGCCGCCAAGGTCACACTGGATCTATCGCAGCGCCAGTGGAAAGCCGGTTACACCAACTACCTTTCGCTGCTGACGGCCGAACAGGGCTATCAGCAGGCGCGCATCAATCTGGTGCAGGCGCAGGCCAATCGTTTTGCCGACACCGCCGCGCTGTTTCAAGCACTGGGCGGCGGCTGGTGGAACCGGTCCGACCTCACCGGCACGCCATCGATGCCAAGCGACGCTGACACCAGCGCCCAACCACCTTCTGCGAGCAGCACGAATGCCATGCGGACAAAAAATGACAAGTAATTCGCCGCGCTGTGCACGCGATACGGCAGGTAGAAAGCACCCAGTGCGACCCACCTTGGCACGATTCACAGCGCTGATGCTGGCCGCTTTCCTGATGACCGGCTGCGCGTCGAAAACCGACGACGACGCCAATTCGGCGCCAGCGTCCACCACGCCCCACAACGTCACGATGACGGCGGAGCAGCGCCAGCACATCAAGCTCTACACGGTGACGCAATCGACCTTCCACAAGACGGTCGAGGCTACTGGCGCCGTCGATTTCGACAACGACCAGGCCACCAGCGTCATCGCACCGTTCTCCGGTCCAGTGACGAGGCTGCTGGTGTCGCCGGGCGACCACGTCAGCAAGGGCCAGCCGCTGGCCATGGTCGATTCACCGGACTTTGCCGCCGCGGTCAGCGCCTACGCCAAGGCGCTCGCCACGGCAAAAACCGACCGACGCCTGGCCGACGCCGACAAGGATCTCGGCCAGCATGAGGGCGTTGCACAGCGCGAGAACGACCAGGCGCAAACCGACGCCGTCAACGCCGAAGCCGATCGCGATGCGGCCCTGCAGGCGCTGCTGGGCCTCGGCGTCGATCCGGCGGCGATCAAGGGGATTCAGCAAGGCCACACGCTGTCGCACATCGAGGGCGTTATCCGCTCCCCGATCGCCGGCACCGTAGCGGAAAAACTGATCACACCCGGACTGCTTTTGCAGGCCGGCACGACGGCATGCTTTACGGTTGCCGATCTGTCGCGGGTATGGGTCATGGCGCAGGTTTCCAGTGCCGACCTCGGCGCCATCAGCGTCGGCGATCCGGCAGAAGTGGTGACCGGCATCGACAACAAAAATTTTGTCGGGCGCGTGGACAACATCGCCGCCCTGGTGAATCCGGATACGCGCTCGGTGATCGCCCGCGTGGTCGTGGACAACCCCGGTAATTTCCTCAAAAAGCAGATGTACGTCACTGCGCGCATTCAATCGCGGCGGGAAAGCCAGGGCACGTTGGTGCCCGTGTCAGCGATTCTGCGCGACGACGAAAACCTGCCCTTTGTCTATATCGCGCAGCCGGACGGCAGCTTCGCGCGGCGTGCCATTACCCTGGGCGAGCGCACCGGCGATCAGTTCAATATTCCCGACGGCCTGCACGCGGGCGACCAGGTTGTGGTCGATGGCGGCATCTTCGTCCAGTTCATGCAAAACCAATGAGCGACCAACTGCCTAAGGACGAGACGCCCTCGCGCACGGCGTCGATCATGAACCGGCTGGTCGGCTCCTCGCTGGCGCAGCCGCTGCTGATCATTCTGTTGACCCTGCTGCTGACCGGCGCCGGCGCACGCTCGCTGCAGCGCCTGCCGGTGGATGCGTATCCCGACCTCTCGCCGCCGATCGTCGAGATCGTGACGCAGTGGCCCGGTCACGCCGCAGAGGAAGTGGAGCGACTCATCACCGTACCGGTCGAGCTGGCCATGAACGGCATTCCGAAAGTCGCCAACGCGCGTTCGATTTCGCTGTATGGCCTGTCCGACGTGATCATCACCTTCAACGATGGCACCGACAATAATTTCGCCCGCCAGGAAGTATTCAACCGACTCGGCGATCCCAGCCTGCCCAGCGGCGTGACGCCGTCGGTATCGCCGCTGTCAGCCCCGTCGGGCCTGATCTATCGCTACGTGCTGCAAAGCCCCGATCGCTCGCCGATGGAGCTGAAAACGCTGGAAGCGTGGACGGTGGAACCGCAATACCGGTCCGTGCCCGGCGTAGCCGACGACTCTGGCTTTGGTGGTGGCACGATGCAGTATCAGGTGCTGCTGGATCAGGCCAAGATCGCCTCGGTCGGCCTGTCCGCGGTGCAGATCGAAGCGTCGCTGGCGGCCAACAACGACAACGCCGGCGGTGGATTCTATTCGCAGGGCGGCCAGTTCTACTACGTGCGCGGCCTCGGCCGCATGGACACGCTGGAAGACATCGGCAACGTGGTGCTGGCCGTGCATGACGGCACGCCGATTCTGTTAAAGGACGTTGGCCGCGTGGTCATCGGCATCGCCCCGCGCCTGGGCGAATTCGGCTATGAAAAACAGGACGATGCGGTCGAAGGCGTGATCCTTTTGCGCACCGGCGAGAAAACCCAGGATGTGCTCAAACGCGTCGAGGCGAAGACGAACGAACTCAACAACGGCGTGCTGCCCAAAGACGTCAAGATCGTGCCCTACTACGATCGCAGCGACCTGATCGCACTGACCACCAAGATCGTCGAAGACAATCTGCTGCGCGGCATGCTGCTGGTGATCGTGGTGCTGATTTTTTTCCTGTACGACTTTCGCGCAGGCCTGATCGTCGCCACCACGATTCCGCTGGCGCTGCTGTTTGCGTTTATCTGTCTGGACGTCCAGGGCGCGTCGGCGAACCTGCTGTCGATCGGTGCGATCGACTTCGGCATCCTGGTCGACGGCGCGGTCGTGATGGTGGAGAACATCTTCCGCCAGATTGCCGAACGCAAGACCGAGGGTTCGCCGCTGAGCATCCGCGGGATTATCCGGGATGCGGCAGCGGAAGTGGACCGCCCGCTGTTTTATGCCGTGGCCGTGATCGTGGTCAGCTTCCTGCCGATTTACGTGCTGTCTGGTCCGTCGGGGACCTTGTTCAAGCCGATGGCCGATACGATGATCTTCGCCTTGGTCGGCTCGCTGATCGTCACGCTGACGCTATTGCCCGTGCTGTGCGCGTGGTTTATGCGCCGGGGCGTGCGCGAGCGGCGCAACGTGGTGTTCGAGGCGATCAAATCGGTCTATATCCGCGGGCTAGACGTATGCCTGGCCTTCCCCTGGGTCACCACGCTGGCAGCGACAGTGGTCCTGCTCGGTTCGCTGCTGCTGATCCCCCGCATCGGCGCCGAGTTCATGCCGCAGCTCGACGAAGGCGCGCTGTGGGTACGTGCGACCATGCCGTACACCATCTCGTTCGACGAATCCGCCCGCATCACGCCAAAGATTCGCGACATCCTGCGCACCTTCCCCGAGGTCACGACCGTGGCCTCGGAGCTGGGCCGACCGGATGACGGTACGGACTCGACCGGCTTCTTCAACGTCGAGTTCTATGTCGGCCTGAAACCCTATTCGCAGTGGAGCGGCAGCTATCGCACCAAGCCCGAACTGATCGCCGCGATCAACCGCAAGCTGTCTGCCTTCCCCGGCATCAATTTCAACTTCACCCAGCCGGCCGAGGATGCGGTCGACGAAGCCGAGACGGGACTGAAAAGCGCGCTCGCGGTCAAAGTCTTCGGCGCCGATCTCAACACCCTGCAGCAGAAAGGCAAGGCGATCAAGCAGGTGCTGGAGAAAGTTCGCGGCATCCGCGACGTGACCCTGGTGCAGGAGCTGGGGCAGCCCAGCCTGAGCATCAAGATCAACCGTGCGGCCATCGCGCGCTATGGCCTGAACGTTTCGGACATCAATGGGCTTATCACCACGGCGATCGGCGGCGACGTCGCCACCCAGGTGGTGCAGCAGGAGAAGCAGTTCGATCTCGTGGTGCGGCTGGAGCAGAAGTATCGCGACAATCCCGAGGAAATCGGCAACATCCTGGTCGCCACGCCGGGTGGCCAGAATATTCCGCTGCGGGAATTCGCGGACATCCAGGTGACCAACGGCGCATCGTTCATCTATCGACAGGACAACTCGCGCTATATCGGCGTGCAGTTTTCGGTCGAGGGCCGCGATCTGGCCGGTGCCGTGGAGGATGCCATCGGGCAGGTCCACCAGAAGATCACGCTACCGCAGGGTTATCGCCTGGACTGGGGCGGCGAATACTCCGAATACACCGCGTCGCGCGCGCAGCTCAACATCATTCTGCCGCTGACGCTGAGCTTGATCTTCCTGCTGCTGTTCACCCTGTATAGCAACTTCAAATTTCCGTTCATCACGGTGGCCGGCGTGCTGCTGTCGGCGCCGGTCGGAGGCATCGTGGCGCTATGGCTTACCGGCACGCCGTTCTCGGTGTCTTCCGGCATCGGCTTCCTGGCGCTGTTCGGTGTGTCGGTACAAACCGCGGTGGTCTACATTTCCTACGTCAACGAACTGCGGCGTGGCGGCATCGACGTGACCGAGGCGATTCGCCAGGGCGCCATCCTGCGCCTGCGCCCGATCATAATGACCGCCCTGGTCGCGGCGTTGGGCCTGCTGCCGGCCGCGCTGGCCACCGGCGTGGGTACGGATACGCAGCGGCCCTTCGCTCTGGTGATCGTCAGCGGGCTGTTTACCCGACTGCTGATCAGTATCTTTCTGATGCCGGCGCTGTACGCCCTGGTGGCCCGCAAGGACGATCGGCTGGAAGTCTGACCACTGGCTCTCGCGCCCTGCCACACGCAGGGCTGCGGTATCGAACGCGATTTGGCGTGATGCCATCCTCGACGCCGGTTTCACCCGCCATCCACGAGTCTGGCGGGGCTTTTTTACTGGCGCACCTGCGATAATCCGCGCGTGAGTCGATGGTGGGTCTTTGCCCGCCGCCACATGGCGCCGCCAAATGCCTGCGCGCGCTCTTCCACGGGAGTGTTACGTGCAGCATCAGCAAGATCATCACGCTTCGGCCGGCCTCTCCAAAACGCCAACGGGTATTCGTGGCCTAGACGACATCACCCTGGGCGGCCTGCCCAACGGTCGCCCTTCGCTGCTGTGCGGCGCGGCGGGCTGCGGAAAAACGCTGTTCTCGATGACCTTCCTGGTCAACGGCGCAACCGTTTACGACGAGCCGGGCGTGTTCATGAGCTTTGAGGAGCGCGCGCGGGATCTGGAGGAAAACGTCGCCTCGCTGGGTTATCACCTGGCGGATCTGGTCGCGGACAAGAAGCTGGTGGTCGACCACATCCACATCGAGCATTCCGAAATCGAGGAAAGCGGCGACTACGATCTGGAGGGGCTGTTCGTGCGGCTGGGCTTCGCGATCGACTCCATCGGCGCCAAGCGCGTCGTGCTCGATACCATCGAGGCGCTGTTCTCGGGTCTCTCGGACACTGCGTTGCTGCGCGCGGAGCTGCGCCGGCTGTTCGGTTGGTTGAAGGACAAGGGCGTCACCGCGATCATCACCGCCGAGCGTGGTGAAGGTCAGCTGACCCGCTTCGGCATCGAGGAGTACGTGTCGGACTGCGTGATCCTGCTGGACAACCGCGTCGAGGATCAGATCACCACGCGTCGCCTGCGCGTCGTGAAGTACCGCGGCTCCGCCCACGGCACCAACGAATATCCGTTCCTGATCGACGCCGAAGGTATCACCGTTTTACCGATCACCTCGGCCGGCCTCAAGCACAAGATTTCGTTGGAGCCCGTTTCGACCGGCGTCGACGATCTGGACGCGATGCTTGGCGCAGGCGGCTATTTTCGCGGCTCCAGCGTGCTGATTTCCGGCCTGGCCGGCACCGGCAAATCGACCTACGGCGCGGCGTTCGTCGATGCTGCGTGCCGGCGTGGCTCGCGCTGCCTGTATTTTGCTTTTGAAGAATCGCCCGAGCAGATCGCGCGCAATATGCGCTCGGTCGGTTTCGATCTGCAGCAGCATGCAGACAGTGGCCTGCTGCGCTTCGAGGCGGCGCGGCCGAGCATCTACGGTTTCGAGATGCATCTGGCGCGGATGTATCGCGACATCGAGCGTTTCGATCCACAGGCGATCGTGGTCGATCCGATATCCGCCTTCCGTGGCCCGTCGATGGAAATCCA
>CAIKJM010000461.1 GCA_903827735.1 uncultured Rhodanobacter sp.
CATCGCTTTGCTGATGGTTTGTAACAACGCTTTCGGCCAAACCCAGCAGCCCATCAACGGGGAATGGGACGGCGGCCTGAGGACACCGTCGGGCAGCGAGCTAAGGCTGAGCCTGCATTTTTCCGATACTACGGCAACCATGGATAGCCCGGATCAGGGCGCATCCGGCATACCGGCCACACTGAGCCGGCAAGGCGACGTGGTGACGGTGGTCATTGCATCCGTCAACGGTCGTTTCACCGGCACGCTTTCCGCGGATGGCGCGGACTTGATCGGAAGTTTTTCGCAGGCTGGGCTGAATATGCCGGCGCGTTTCACGCGCCGCCCCGCCGGTGCGGCTGCGCTCAAAAACAATCGACCGCAAACGCCACAGCCGCCGTTTCCCTATATCAGCAAGGACGTGAGCTTCGCCGACCAAAACGGTGAGATGATCGCCGGCACGCTGACGTTGCCGAAGGGCAACGGACCGTTTCCAGCCGTCGTGATGATTGCCGGTTCGGGAAAGCAGAATCGCGACGAGAATATTCTTGGACATAAGATTTTTCTCGTCATCGCCGATCGGCTGACCCGCGCGGGCATTGCCGTACTGCGTTACGACAAGCGCGGCGTCGGCGCATCGAAGGGCGACTACGCGACAGCGACGACGGCGGACTTTGCCGCGGATGCGCAGAGCGCAGTGAGCTGGCTCAACGCTCAACCCCATATTGCCCGCGGCAAGATCGGCCTGATCGGCCACAGCGAAGGCGGCGAAATTGCGCCGCGGATTGCCAATCGCGATAGTCAGGTTGCGTTTGTTGTGCTGCTGTCAGCTCCCGCCCAGCGCGGCGCCGAGATCATCGCCGCGCAGGCAATGGCCATCGCGCTTGCGTCCGGCGTGCCCAGATCCATCGCCGAAAAACAGCACGCGCTGGAAGTACAGATACTCGATGCGGTACGTCATTCGACCGATCAGGGAAGCGCGGAAGCCGCGGCGCAAAAACTGCTAATGCAGGCCGGTATGCCTGCCGAAAGCGCATCGGCAAAGGGCAAAGAAGTTTCCTCACCCTGGTTTCGCGCGTTTCTCGTGGAAGACCCGGCGCCCGAGCTGCGCAAACTCACCAAACCCACCCTGGTCATCGCCGGCTCGAAGGATTTGCAGGTCGACCCGGCAGCGAATCTGCCGATCATCCGTGCCGCACTGGCGAAAAACGCCGACGCTCGTATCGTCGAATTGCCGGGGCTCAACCATCTGCTGCAGCCCGCGACCAGCGGGCTGCCCGCCGAATACGGCAGCATCACGACAACCATCGACCCGAAGGTGCTGGATCTGTTGACCCAGTGGATCGACGAACAGACGGCCAAATAACCGGCCGTGCCGATCATCGAGACCGGAGCTGCCGTTGTCGCAGCTCACGTTCGCTTGCCGTGGATGCGCGAATACTCGGCATCACCGATATATCCCGAAATAGGCCTGCGCTTGCAAAGCGCCGACCGAAAAACTCTTTATTGCCTACAGGAACACCCATGCCCCTGCTTCGATTCGACATTCTGGAAGGCCGCAGCGACGACGAAGTTACCTCCCTGCTCGATGCTGCGCACCGCGCGGTGCTCAATGCCTTCGGGGTACCCGCACGCGACCGTTACCAGATCGTGCATCAACATGCGTCGTCACACTTTGTCGTGCAGGACACCGGCCTGGATATCACGCGAACCGACAAAGTGGTGATCGTCAGTGTCACCAGCCGCCCGCGCACCCGCGAGGAAAAACAAAAATTCTACGTGGAGCTCTGCCGTGAACTGAAGGATAGCTGCGGCATCGAGCCCAGCGATGTGATGGTCAACATCGTCAGCAACGCCGATGAAGACTGGAGCTTCGGCCACGGTCGTGCGCAGTTCCTCACCGGCGAGCTCTAACTGCCGGACAGCTTCGGTCAACCGCGACGCGGAATCTCCAGGCCGCGCTGCACGGCCGGCCGCGCCAGCGCGCGATCGAGCCAGGCGGGAACGTGGCTCAGCTTGTCGTACTCGACAATCTCGCGCGCCTCATAGAACGTGATCATATTGCGCACCCAGCCAATGGTCGCGATATCGGCAATGCTGTAGTCGTTGCCCATGATCCATGTTCGATCCGCCAGGCGCGCATCGAGCACGCCCAGCAGTCGTCTGGACTCCGTCGCGTAACGCTCCAGTGGCCGCTTGTCGGCGATCTCCTTGCCCGCGAACTTATGGAAGAAGCCGAGCTGGCCAAACATAGGACCAATCGCCGCCATCTGGAAAAACAGCCACTGGATCGTCTCCCAGCGCTGCGCCGCGTCGGTCGAAATAAACTGCCCGGACTTGTCGGCCAGATAGAGAAGAATCGCGCCCGACTCGAATAGGCCGATCGGCTGCCCGTCCGGCCCATCGGGATCGATGATCGCCGGAATTTTGCCGTTGGGATTGAGCGAAAGAAATTCCGGCGTGTGGCTTTCGTTCTTGGTGATGTCGACCAGATGCGGCTCGTACGCCAACCCGGTTTCTTCCAGCATGATCGAGACTTTAACGCCGTTGGGCGTATTGAGCGAATACAGCTGGATACGCTCGGGATGCTGCGCAGGCCAGCGCGCGGCGATGGGAAAGTTGGCGAGCTTCGACATAGGAGTTCCTGGATAAACAACTCAATGCAAAGTAGGCGCTTCCGGCCGCGCGTTCAATAGCTTCGCCTGCACAGTCCCTCCCGACGGCGCGCCATGCGCTTGCGTAATGCGGCGAATCGGCGCGATAGTCGTCGACATGAAACACTCCCTCATCGTGCGTGCTGTGACAACCTCGGACTTGCCCGCATGGAGCCTCCTGTGGAACGATTACAACGCCTTTTATGGCCGCAAAGACGCCACCGCGCTGGCCGATGAAATTACCCAGACGACGTGGCAGCGCTTCTTCGATCCGCTGGAACCGATGCATGCGCTAGTTGCCGAACACGATGGTCGGTTGCTGGGGCTGACCCACTACCTGTTTCACCGCAGCACCACCCAGCTGGGGCTGAACTGCTATCTGCAAGACCTGTTCACGGTCGAAGCGGCGCGCGGGAAAGGCGTCGGCCGCGCGCTGATCGAAGCGGTCTATAGTCCTGCCAAGCAAGCCGGCTCGCCGCGCGTGTATTGGCAAACCCACGAAACCAACGTCATCGCCATGCGGCTCTACGATCAGGTCGCCAAGCGCTCGGGCTTTCTCGTCTACAGCCAGCTTGTTTGATTAGCCGCCGCCAGATCCAACCGCGCGCCGCGAGGAAAACCCTCGCAGGCACTCTTCGGTTGATGCAGACCGGTTCGGCGATAACTCGGCAAGCAATGCGCCTCTACGGCGATCGCTTGCCGTCGGTAACTCCAGACTCACGGGCCTGCCCGATGTACTCTCGTCGTTGGGGAATCGTCCCAGAACGAGTCCGACAGGGGTTTCCGAGACTTTCATCGCTTTTTGAATACCTGTCATTTTCTCGGCCGGGTAGCACTGATATGCTCGCGCACGAATTCATAGAGCACGCCACTGTGTCGCCCGCACGCTATTCGGGCTGGCGCCGCAACATGCTTGCTCGGCCAAGACTTATATCCAGGGGAAATAGCCATGTTCAGACACTCGCTTCGAGTGCGACTTCTACTGCCGGTGCTCGCATTGGTTCTGGTGGTGGTGATCGTCGTCACTCTCGTGCTTTCCACGGTGGAAGCCAATCGGGTCAAGGCGGAAGCGACCAGCTCGATCGATCGGCAATCCATCGCGCTACAGAGCCTTTTCTCCGTCACCCGCTCGATCATGCTCGATCGGGTCAACAGTGCCATGCGCCTGCTGCGCCAGCAAAGCGACGCGCTGGGCCCGGCGGCCGTCGGTCCGGCGATCACGGTGTCCGGTCAATCGGCGAACGATCTGCTATTCGGCGGCAAGCCGCAGGGCAACGCGTTTCAGCTGGTCGACGGCCTGACCGCGACCACTGGCGGCACGGCGACCATTTTTTCGCGCTCCGGCGACAACTTTGTACGCATCTCGACCAATGTCAAAAAGGATGACGGCACGCGCGCCATCGGCACCCAGCTCGATCCGGCCGGCCCGGTGATTGCGCAGATTCGCAAGGACGACAGCTTCTACGGTGTGGTGGACATCCTCGGCACGCCCTACGTCACCGGCTACGAGCCCATCTTCAGCGCCGGCGGCGGCAGCGTGATCGGCATCTGGTATGTCGGTTACAAGACCGACCTGCAGTCGCTCGACCATGTGATCAGCGACAGCCGCGTACTCGATTCCGGCTTCGTGGCGCTGTTCGACAGCAAGGGCAAGCTGCGCTTTCATTCCAAGACCGGCACCAGCACCGATCCAGCGCTGATCGAAAAAATTGCCACCCAACAGCCGTCCGACTGGACCGTGGTGAAGCAGGACGTACCCGGATGGGGTTTCTCGCTGGTGTCGGCTTATCCCAAGAGCGACGTCAATAATGTCATCGTGCAGCAGTCCCTGTGGATCGGCGGCCTGGGGCTGCTGATCTGCGTGCTGCTGCTGGGCCTGCAGTCCGCGCTGATCTGGAGCCGCGTGCTCAAGCCGATCCAGCATCTGACCGTGGTAGCCGACGAGCTGAGCATGGGCAAGTGGAATCACACCATCGACGAGGTCGTGCTGAAGGATGAAATCGGCACGCTGGCCAAGGCAATCGCTCGACTCTCCAACAGCGTGCGCCTGGCGATGGATCGACTGAGCAAGCGACCGGGGTGATCGGAAATCGACCCAGCGCAACACCCTCGGAGAGAATGACAAATGGCCGGTGAATTTCGACCCTTGCACGACGTGCTGCGCGAGCTCAAGCCGCTCGTGCAGCAACGAGCGTCCGGCTTCTTCTTCGTGGTTACCGAGGACAATCACTCCTGCACTATCCGTTTGCGCGGCGGCGAAATCGATGACGTGCTGTTCAGCCGGCAGCGTAACGACGAAGCGGTGCAGCTGCTGTCGAAAGTGACGGCGGCCCGAGCGCGCTTTCAGCCGATCGCCGTTAGCAGCGCCAACAGCCGCGGCGCGCTGAGCCCGGCATCGCTGCAGTGGCTGCTCGGCGATTTTGAGAACGCGCCCTCGACAGCGACCGCAGCAGCAACTGAACCGGTCGAGTCGGTAGAGGGCGCACCGGAGCCGAGCGCCGGCATCAGCGAAGCGCAGCGAACCGCGGTAGAAAAGGTCGCGCTGAATTACTTCGGCCCCATCGCCAGCCTGTTATGCGAGGAGTCGTTTGTACAGGGTAACGACATGGAGCAGGCGCTAACGCAAATCGCCTCGAATCTGGCGTCCTCCGACGAGTCGCGGCGATTTATGGTCGACGCGCGCGGCGCACTGAAGCAGATTCCGTAAGCTCCACTAACGTATTGAGCTAATCCGTCCGGGTAAGGCAGCAAAACGTCGATCAATCGCAACGTTTGTATCAATCGTCCATCACCACCACGATACGATTACGCCCTCCGCCCTTGGCCGCATAAAGCGCCTTATCGGCTCGCCGCAGCGCATCGTCCAAACTCTTGTCGGCGGCATCGACTGCGCTGATGCCGATGCTCACCGTAAACGCCGGCAAACCTTCGCTGCGATCAGCGGCCACCGCGGCGCGCAGTTTCTCTGCCACCAAAGTTCCTTCGGACGGCGACATCTCGCGAAGCATCAGCGCGAACTCCTCCCCGCCAATCCGTCCGATGACGTCGCTAGTGCGCAGTGTGGCCATCGCGATGCTCGCGAATCGCCTCAACACCAGATCGCCTACGGCATGTCCGTAGGTATCGTTGACGCTTTTGAAGTGGTCGAGATCGAGCATCACCACCGACAGCGGCCGTCCCGAACGACGCGCCAACTGCAGCTCGCGATTGCCTACGTCCATGAAATGCCGGCGATTGACCAGCCCGGTCAGGCTGTCGCGCGTAGCCAGCTCATACAGGCTGGAGGCATAGCGTCTGACCCGGCCTACCAGGGGACGAAAAATGAACAGCGCCTCCAGTGACAGCGTGATCAGCAGCGTGATCAGCACCACTTTCTGCGCTGAGCGCAGCCATTCGATACGCCGATTGGATTCGCTTTCGAAAATCGATACGGCCTGATTCAAATTCGGCAACAGCGTCGTGCGTGCCGCCGCCTGTAGCCGCTTATAAGCCGCTTCGACGTTGCCGCCCGGCGACGGATCGGCGAACTGGCGCGCATCGAGGACAAACTGACGCACCGCGGAATCCAGCGGCGCGGCGCCCTCCTGATAAAACCGGTGCGCTGAAGGCGACAGCGTTTGCCGGATACCGAGATCGCCGCCCTGAGTCAGCGCCTTTTCGGAACGCTCCATGAGCGTGACCGCATCGAGCAGCGGTTGCCGTGCGCTTGCATCGCCGCCGTGCAGATAGGTCGCCAGCAGGCCAATGCGCTGCGACAGCATCCGCTGCCGCCCCGCCACGTTGATGACGGTGGCGGAGTCGCCCTGTGCCACGATCACGTTATTAAGCAGTACGTGCACCGCGCCGGAAAGCATCGCAATCAGCGCCAGTCCGGCGATGTACGCATAGGTGAGGCGTCTGGCAATCGCACGCTCGACGTCCATGGTGATTCCGTGGGTTCTGACGCAGTTTGAGGATGAAGGAGGCTTGAGCGCTCATACCTGTTTCCTCCAGCTTGGAACAGAAGAACCCGCGGCGACAAGGGCCATGACATGCCTTTTGACAACTTTCAGCCCCAGCTCTGACGTGGTGCCGAAATAAGCGCGTCGTGATGCGCTAGTCCTCACCAACTCGCGAGGCAATCTGACTGCAGCCGATTTTTACCGCACCGGCGCTGCGAAGCCTCGGTGTTGGCATATTTGCCTACCCCTGCTTCGTGCATTCCGATCCTGTACCGGCGCAGCGACGTCTGCCGTTAGCTGCACGGCATTCTCTTTCTTCGAGATTCCGCTGATCTCGGCCAGACCGCTCATTGCCGCGGCTGAACTCATACCGTGTAGGCCGCACCTGACCGCATTGAGCGACGACGTGTCGCCAGCGCAACGGCGAAAGGATGTTTTTAGCGATATTGGCCGCCAAGATCATTGTGCTGAACTTCGTCATCAACCTGTTGGTTGGTCATTAAATCCTGACTTAGTTGATGCCATCCATCGCGGTCATTGTCGGCTTGGATTTTAATCCGCTGCCCAAGCTGTTCGTGCCAAACGTTACTACGCCACGGCCACGGTAGTGACGCGGGCTGGCATTGCCGCGACTCTTGCGCTTAGCAGCAGGCTTGCAAACATTCCGGTCGAGGTAAGTGTTGAAGTCAGATGCACGCTTTTCTCTGGCTGACAGATCTCATCTCGTAGCGCTAGGCCTATTGAGCCGCTGAGATAACCATCCCCCGTTCGCGTCCATGCGCTTATCTGTCGTCCATCAAAGCCTTGCGCTTCCAATAGCGAATGGTGAATATTCGGATGAGACGGCTTTTGTCCGTCGTGACCGGAGCCAGCACAATGTCGACGTCCTTTCTTCCATCCACATTGCGCAAGGTCGCCGCGGCCCTAGCTATGTGCCTGTTGGCAAGTCCAGCGTGGGCTGGCACCCAACAAAAAGGTACCGGCATCGGGCAAACCTACACCCTGCTCGCCACTCCCACGACGGTTGCCTGGGGCCATTACGACGCCACCACGCCGCCCGTCCTGCACATCCAGTCGGGCGATACGGTGGTGTTTCATACCGTACTCACCAGCAGTCCCACCGCCCTGGAGAAGGCCGGCGTCAAGCCGGTGGATGTAGAGCAGAGCCTGCGCGATCTGTTCGACGGCGTGGCCGCGAAAGATCGCGGACCCGGCGGGCATATTCTTACCGGCCCGGTGGCCATCGACGGCGCCGAGCCGGGCGACACGCTGGAAGTGCGGATCAGGAAGATCGACCTGGCCATTCCTTACGCCTACAACGGCTTCCGCTACGGCGCCGGTTTCCAGACCGATGATTTTCCCTACGCCCGCATGAAGATCATCCCGCTCGACCTCATAAAGCACGTCGCCCACTTTGCACCCGGCATTGATATTCCGCTGCATCCGTTCTTCGGCAGCATGGGCGTGGCGCCGCCGACCGGCTTCGGCCGCTACGACAGCGCGCCGCCCACGATCATCGGCGGCAATATGGACAACAAAGAACTGGTGGAAGGTTCTACGGTGTATTACCCGGTGTTCGCCAGCGGTGCGCTGTTCCAGATCGGCGACGGCCATGCGGGTCAGGGCAATGGCGAAGTGGACATTACCGCAATGGAAACCTCGCTGGTCGGCACGCTGCAGTTCATCGTGCACAAGGGGATGAAGACCGGCGTCTATCCGCGCGCCGAAACGCCGACGCATTACATCGCCATGGGCTTCGACGACGACCTCACCGTGGCCGCGCACAAGGCGGTCACCGACATGATCAACTTCCTAGTCGAACAAAAGCACATGAGCCGCGACGACGCGTACATGCTGATCAGCGTCGCCGGCGACATCGACATTACCGAACTGGTGGACCACAACAAGGGTGTGCACATCATGCTGCCCAAAGCGATTTTCCATTAAGTCCTGACGACGAAGGCCATCGCGCTGCGAGCATTGCGCGACTTGATGAGGTCGGCATAGGCTCGGCGCCACATTGTCGCAACGCAGCATTATTTCTACGGTATCGGCGTAACCTTCGTTTGACTGATTCGTCGTCTGGAATGCCAGCGACGCAGAAGACTACTCAGATGGAGCAGCTGTTTTGAACCACGTCGGCGACGCTCTGCTTTTGGCGCGAATCCAGTTCGCGTTTACCGTGTCGTTCCACATCATTTTTCCCGCCATCAGCATCGGCCTGGCCAGTTATCTGGCGGTACTCGAAGCCCTGTGGCTGCGCACCGGAAAAGTGGTGTATCGCGAGCTGTTCTTCTTCTGGTCGAAGATTTTCGCCGTCGGCTTCGGCATGGGCGTGGTCTCCGGCGTGGTGATGAGCTACGAGTTCGGCGCCAACTGGGCGGGCTTTTCGCAGGTGGCCGGTGCGGTCACTGGGCCGCTGCTTGCTTATGAAGTGCTCACCGCGTTTTTCCTCGAAGCGGGCTTTCTTGGCATCATGCTGTTCGGCTGGACGCGCGTCGGGCCGCGCCTGCATTACCTGGCGACCTTGATGGTCGCCGTCGGCACGTTGATCTCCACGTTCTGGATTTTGGCATCCAACAGCTGGATGCAGACGCCGCAGGGCTTTGCCCTGGTGGATGGCAAAATCGTGCCGGTAGACTGGTTCAAGATCATCTTCAATCCGTCGTTTCCCTACCGCCTGATGCATATGGCGATCGCCGCCTTCATCGTGGCTGCCATGCTGGTCGGTGCGTGCGGTGCATGGCATCTGCTGCGCGGACGTCGCGATGAAGCAGTCAAGAAGTCCTTCTCAATGGCGATGTGGATGATCGTGTGCGTCGTGCCGATCCAGATCGCCGTCGGCGACGCGCACGGTATCAATACGCGCAAATATCAGCCGGCCAAGATCGCCGCGATCGAAGGCCTGTGGGAGACCGAGAAAGGCGGCACCTCGCTCAACCTGGTCGGCTGGCCGGACATGCAGGACGAGGTCACGCGCTACGCGGTGAAGATCCCGCATCTGGGCAGTCTGATCCTCACGCACAGCTGGGACGGCGAGATCCAGGGCTTGAAAGATTTTGCCCCGCGCGACCGGCCGGATTCCACCATCGTGTTCTGGAGTTTCCGCATCATGGTGGGCATGGGTTTCCTGATGCTCTTTCTCGGCCTGCTTGGCCTGGCGCTGCGGCGCGGTGGCCGGCTCTACGAGTCGCGCTTTCTGCAGCGCTTCGCCTTGCTGATGGGGCCATCCGGTCTGATCGCGCTGCTGGCCGGCTGGGTCACCACCGAAGCCGGGCGACAGCCGTGGGTGGTCTACGGCGTGTTGCGCACGGCCGACGCTTCGTCGGCGCTGTCGGCCCAGCAGGTCGGCACGTCGCTGATGATTTTCGTGATCGTGTATTTCGTGGTGTTCGGCACCGGTATCTACTACATGCTCAAGCTGATGGGCAAAGGCCCGTCGCTGGGCGATACCACCGACACGCACGGCGACGATACCGGCAAAGGCGCGGCGCGATTCGATCATCGCCCGCTGTCCCGTCCCACCGACCCGATCGACGAATAGACACCGCCATGCACATCGATCTCCCCATGATTTGGGCTGCCATCATTGGCCTAGGCGTGTTCCTCTACGTGCTGCTCGACGGCTTCGATCTCGGCATCGGCCTGCTCTTTCCTTTCTTCTATGGCGAAGGCGACCGCGAAGTCATGCTCAACACGGTCGCCCCGGTGTGGGACGGCAACGAGACGTGGATGGTGCTAGGGGGCGCCTGCCTGTTCGCCGCGTTTCCGGTCGCCTACGGCACGCTGCTGCCGGCGGTGTATCTGCCGCTGATTGCAATGCTGTGCGGCCTGATCTTTCGCGGCGTGGCCTTCGAGATACGCGCCAAGGCACGGCGCACGCAACACCTGTGGGAGCTGGCCTTCATGCTGGGCTCGGCCATGGCGACGTTTTGCCAGGGCGTGATCCTGGGCACCCTTCTGCAGGGCATCGCCATCGTCGACGGACGATTCGCCGGCACCGCGTTCGACTGGCTCTCGCCCTTCAGCCTGTTCTGCGGCCTGGGCCTGCTGGCCACCTACGCGACCTTGGGCTGCACCTGGCTGGTAATGAAAACCGACGGCGAGCTGCAGCGGCGCATGCGCGTGATGGTCAAGCCGCTGGTGCTGACCCTGCTGCTCGTGATCGGCGCGGTCAGCCTGTGGACGGTGCTGGGCCAGCAGGCGGTGGCCGACCGCTGGTTCGCCAGACACAACTTCGTGTTTTTTGCGCCGGTGCCGATCCTGGTGCTGGCCTGCGTGGCAGGCATCGTCAGGTTCAACACGCGTGGACACGACACGCTGCCGTTCGTGCTGACGCAGGCGATCCTGTTTCTTGGCTACAGCGGACTGCTGATCAGCATTTTTCCGTACATCGTGCCGCCGTCGCTGACGATCTGGGCCGCTTCCTCGCCACCGTCGAGCCAGAAGTTTGCGCTGGTCGGCGTGCTGATCATCCTGCCAATCATCCTGGCCTATACGGGGCTGGCGTACTGGGTATTCCGCGGCAAGGTGCGCCACGGCGATGAGGGGTATCACTGATATGGATACCTCCAAACAAGCGCCCCTGCGCAAGCGGCTCGGCTGGTTTTTTCTGCTGTACGCCGCGGGTTTCCTGGCTGTGCTGATCGTCGCGGGACTCTTCCGTGTTCTGGTGCTGGATGCGGTGCGATAGGCGGTAGCGCGTTTAAGCGCAAGCACGCTCTAACTGAGAGGCTGTACGCGCTTGAATTTCATCGGGCTCGAATGAAACCTTGTAGAAGCGTCAGTCATAGCGCGCTTTACGCTCAGCGAAACCCGATCACCACATCGTTCAACGGCAGCTGCGCCTGACGAGTTTGTGCCGGTATCGGGGTCCAGGGCTCGCCCTGGGCGAATAGCTGGGCTTCGGATTCGGGTCCGAAAAAATCGAACCGATCGAACACAAACGGCAGACCTTCCGAGCCTTCAAACGTGGCCGCATTGGACAGCTGAAAATGCAGATGCGGTGCGCTGGAACCGCCGGACTGACCGAGATGTCCGAGCAGCTGACCGCGCGTCACCTGATCGCCGGCGTGCACTGTGACGCTGCCGCGCTGCAGATGCGCATAGCTGGCGAATTCGCCGGCTGCGAGCTGCAACACCACGTAGTTGCCAAAGACCCCGCGCGTTGTCAGCGAATCGGGTTCGCCCTGCGGACTGAGCGGCGCATGCTCTGGCTCGCCGTCGTGCGCATCGGCGATCACGCCATCGGCGACAGCGATGACATCGGCGCCGTAGCCGATCCAGTCGGCGTAGCACGAGTGGCTGATGTCCTGCACGCCCGCGCGCATGGCGTGACCTTGCTGATCGACGCCAACGAGATCGAAAGCGTAGCGCTGCGGAATCGTCACCATGCCGTTCACCGCAACCAGGCTGCCCCAGTGATGCGAATGTGCGTTGCCGGGTCCTTCGTGCGCCAGCCACCGACCGCCGCGCAGCGGTGGACCGATAATCAACGGTGCCGCGGATTTCACTGGCACA
Source organism: uncultured Rhodanobacter sp. (assembly GCA_903827735.1). GTDB lineage: Bacteria > Pseudomonadota > Gammaproteobacteria > Xanthomonadales > Rhodanobacteraceae > Rhodanobacter. The sequence goes on from CAIKJM010000461.1 coordinate 12,095, forward strand.
AGCACGCCATCGAGCAGTTCGGTTTTGCCTTTTGCTGCTGCGAATACCATGCGGTGACGAAGCGTACGCGGCGCCACGCTGCCCGCCGACAGCGTGATCCATACATAGATCACAACGCGCTTGCCTGATTCGATCGTCACCGGCGTGTGTTCTGACGGCGTGGGGCGCGTCATGTCGGCCAACTCGCTGGCGCTGAAATGGGCCAACGGCAGCGTGGCATCATCGCCGTAAACGTCGAGACCCTTCGGTTTCAGCGGGCCGGTGTCGCCGTAGATATTGGTGATGTCCAGCTCGTAGGCCAGATGACTCGATCCGTCGGTGCCAATAAACGCCGAGGGCGCAAATGGCACGCGCGCCTCGACCGGCGCGAGCGGCTGCTGTGCAGCGACGGTCGAGCCCCAACAAAGGGACGCAGCAAGCGTCCACATCTCGTAGCGTCTTTTCATCGGCGACGTCCCCTGTCTCGGTCTGGCTGTGCAGCATGTCTTGGCTACGCTTGCGAAGGCAAGCGCAGCCTCGTGCCCATCGTAACGATGGGCCATGCTCGCTGGCTGCGCCGCTCAGGTGATCGGCACGTCGCCGATGATATTGGGCCGATCGGCGCCGAGCCAGCGGTAGAGGGCACCGCCGATGACGCCACCCACGATGGGCGCTACCCAGAACAGCCACAGCTGGCCGATGGCGGTGGCGCCGGCGAACAGGGCCACACCGGTGGAACGCGCCGGGTTGACCGAGGTGTTGGTGACCGGAATGCTGATCAGGTGGATCAGGGTCAGGGCCAGGCCGATGGCGAGCGGCGCAAAGCCCGCCGGTGCCCGCCCGTGGGTGGCGCCCATGATCACAACCAGAAACATCGCCGTCATCACCACTTCGCACAGCGCCGCAGCCGTCAGTGCGTAACCGCCCGGCGACATCGCGCCGTAACCGTTGCTGGCGAAGGTACCCGCCGCGTTGGGATCGATCGCGAATCCGGGCGCGCCGCTGGCGATATGTAAAAGTATCGCTCCAGCCACTACCCCGCCGATGACCTGCATCACTACGTATGGCACCACGTCACGCATCGGAAAGCGGCCGCCGGCCCAAAGCCCGATCGTCACTGCCGGATTGAAATGCGCGCCGGAGATATGGCCGAACGCGTAAGCGCCGCTGACAACCGTCAGCCCAAAGGCCAACGACACGCCGAGCAAACCAATGCCCAACGGATTGCCTGGCCCACCGAACTTTGCCGCGAGAACCGCACTGCCACACCCACCAAGTACCAGCCAAAACGTGCCCAGAAACTCAGCAACGAGTCGCCTCAGCATGACGCCTACTCCCCTGGACGAACTGGCCCAACGCCAGTCCAACCCGCGCACTTTGCTCCCGCGTAAAGCGGTCCGCAATAGTGCGCTTGCACTGGGTCAATACCTGCCTCAGCACTAAACCATCAGGGCACCGATCAAGGGCGATGCCCCGATGTTGAAGCGTCGAATCAACGCTCGTCGGCGGCCGCGATCTGCTTCTTTCGATACTGGCCCTGCATATCGAACATCCAGCCGGGGTACTCCGGCGGCAGCGCGCTGACCTTGTTGAGCGCGGTCAGTTCGTCGGCGTCGAGCTTCACTTCGGTGGCTCCGATATTGTCATCAAGCTGTTCGATCTTCTTGGCGCCGATGATCACGCTGGTCACCGCCTTCTGATGCAGCAGCCACGCCAGCGCGATCTGCGCCACTGAGACCTCGCGCTTGTCGGCAATGCCGCGCATGACGTCGATGCAGTCGTAGCCGCGCTCCTTGTTCACCGGCGGAAAGTCGAAGCTGGCCCGACGGCTGCCCTGCTCGCCTTCCTTGTCACGGCCGTACTTGCCGCTGAGCAAGCCGCCGGCCAACGGGCTCCATACCATCAGCCCCATCTGCTCGCTGGTCAACGCAGGAATGATCTCGCGCTCGAGGTCGCGGCCGGCCACCGTGTAATACGCCTGCAGCGACTGGAAGCGCGCAAGCCCGTGCCGCTCCGAGATGCCCAGCGCCTTGACGATCTGCCAGGCCGCCCAGTTCGACACGCCCACATAGCGCACGTGACCATGCTGCACGAGGTTGTCCAGCGCACGCACGGTTTCCTCGATCGGCGTGGCGGCGTCGAAACCGTGCACCTGATAGAGATCGATATGATCGAGCTGCAGGCGCTTCAGGCTGGCTTTGACACCGTCCTGAATATGGTGGCGCGTTAGTCCGCGCGAGTTGATGCCCTTGGTACCCGTCTCGCCGAACACCTTGGTCGCCACGATCACGTCTTCGCGGGGTACCTTGAGATTTTTCAGCGCCTGCCCGGTCATGATCTCTGACTGGCCCAGCGAATAGACGTCGGCGGTATCGATGAAATTGATGCCGGCCTCGAGCGCGCGGCCGATCAGCTTATCGGCATCGGCCTGCTTCAGATCGCCGATCTTGCTCCACATTTCGCCTTCGCCGCCGAAGGTCATGGTGCCCAGACAGAGTTCGGAAACGAAGACGCCGGTATGGCCGAGTTTGTTGTAACGCATGGCATGTGATCCTGTGTGGATGTCTTAGAGCGTCGCGCGTGCGGTTGGGAAACCGCTCGCTTTCAGCAACGAAAAATCATGGAGAAATCTGCCGAGTCGGCATGATCAGCGACTCCTGCATATTGACGTGCGCCGGCTGGGCGAAGGCGAACACCAGCGCGTTGGCGATGTCCTCCGCGTGCAGCGCATCGATCGAGTCGCGGCGCTCCTTCATCTTTTCGGCCGGCACGTTGAAGCCCCAGTTGGTGTGCACCGAGCCCGGCTCGATCAATGACACGCGGATACCTTCATCGCCGAGCTCCTTGCGCAGCGCATCGTGAAAGCCCACCACCGCAAACTTGGTCGCGTTATACACCGACCAGCCGGCAATACCGTAGCGGCCGCCGACGCTGGAGACGGTGCTGATCATCGCGCCCTTGCGGCCGCGCATCAGTGGAATCGCCAGCTGAGTGCAGTTGAGTACGCCATAGAGGTTGGCGTCGATCGTCAACTTCCATTCTTCCCGCGTGCTCTTTTCGAACGCGTTGTTGTAACCGACGCCGGCATTATTGAAGAGCAGATCGAGACCGCCGAAATCCTCCTTCACGTCGGCGAAGACTTGCGCAATCGCCGCTTCATCAGCCACGTCAGCGACTTTCACCACGGCCCGATCGCCCAGTTCTTTCGCCAGTGCATCCAGTTTGTCCTTGCTGCGCGCGACCAGCACGACCTTGACGCCTTCTTCCACCAGCGCCTTTGCCGTGGCCTGACCGATGCCACTGGATGCGCCGGTGATCACGGCGATGCTGTCTTTGAGATCTCTGAGTTTCATGATGGGTTTCCCTGGGCTGATGCGATGAGCTGATGCGATTCGGATAAGAAGGAATTCTCGCCAAAGCCGGGACCGCTCAGCCGATAACGCGAAAGATCGCGTCTACCTATGCAGAGAAGCCGGCTCAAAACGTTTATTTAAGTAGTATTCCCAATCACCCGTATGCATCGCGTGACTCATACGCAGGCACAGGCGCATCACGCCGTCAGAAGACGCAAAAACTTGCCCGAGCAGCGAACGCTGGCGGGCGATTTAACGATGGGAAGAAACGCGACTTGCGCCTGACCCAGAGGTCAGAGCATGCGCTGCAGCGTGTTGTCGCGGCGGCCGACGTAGTGCCACAGTGCTGCGGCAATGTGCAGGCCAATGACGTAGTAGAAGATCGTACCGATGGTGCCGTGGATATCTTCCAGCTGATGCGAGAGCGCCGTGTTGGGCGTCCCCACGAACGACGGTAGCAAAGTCACACCGAACAGCTTTACGGCCTTCCCACCCACCTGCAGCGTGACGATGCCAAGAATCGGCTGCACCAGCAAAAACGCGTAGAGCGCGACGTGGGTCAACTTGCTCAAGATTTCCATCGCATATGGCAACGCTGGAACGATAGGCGGACGGCCGTTGCGCAGGCGTATCACACCCCTCGGCAATACCAGCAACAGCACGGCAATACCCGCGGTGAAATGGGCCGCCTTGATATTCGTTCGAAGCGCGCTGCCCTTCGGAAAAAGCTCGAAGATATTGATGAAGATATACGCCAGCAGCACCAGGACAAAGACCGTCCAGTGCATATATCTCACGGCGGCGGCGTAGCGCGAACGCGACTCGATAACGGCCAAGGCATGTCCCCAAAATGAGTGGTCGCCAAACGCTGGCGCGTCAGCATCCGATCATTGGCTTTGTAATCGCTTTGTAGCCGCTTATCTGGGCTAGCGGAAAAACAGTCCTCAGAACGAAGCGGCAATACGCCCCACTTCCGCCAGCACGACGCTGCGCGACGCGTCGTCCGCCGACGATCCGGCATAATACGCCGTCACCAATAGGGGTTGACGCTGCGGTGGATAGAGAATGCCGACGTCGTTGGTTTCGTTCTGCGCACCGCTGCCGGTCTTTTCGCCGATCGTCCAGCCGAGCGGCAAGCCAGCCCGCAGTCTTTTCGAACCCGTCGTACAGCCGCGTAGCCAGACGATCAGCTGCGCACGAGAAGCCGCTGAAAGTGCGTCGCCCAGCAGAAGCTTTTGCAGCGTGGCGATCGCCGCGTTCGGCGTGGTGGTGTCGCGGATATCGCCGGCGCTGGCGACGTTGAGATCCGGTTCGATGCGATCGAGCCGCGTCACCGTATCGCCAAGGCTTCTGGCAAAGCTTGTCACGGCTCCCGGCCCGCCCATGCTCGCGAGCAGCAGGTTGGCGGCCGTGTTGTCGCTGACGGTAATCGCCGCAGCGCACAGTTCAGCGATGCTCATGCCGGGTGCACCCACATGTTGCCGCGTGATTGGCGCGTAGCTCAGCAAGACGTCTTGACCGAACACCACGCGTCTATCGAGACACTCGGCACCTTTGTCCACCCGCGCCAAAACCGCGGCGACCGCCAGCAGCTTGAACGTGCTGCACATCAGAAAGCGCTCGTCGCCCCGAAGCGCTGCGCGGCGCCCGTTGCCCGTATCAAGTATGGCAACGCCGAGCCGCCCGCCGTGCCGGCGCTCAAGCTCGGCGAGACGTCGATTGGCATCATCCGAAGTGCTCGCGAGTGCCCACGACGGGCGCAACACGAAAGCGGACGCGCCGAACAAGGCGGTTTTGAGCAGGCTTCGACGATTCATGATTCTCCCTGACGGCGGCGGTGGCAAAACATCCATCGAGAATGATCGCCGATCGCGACGACACGCGGGAAAAAATAGGGCAATGCGATGACAGCGACCCAACCGTGCTTCACCTTACATTCCGTTCCGGCACACGATTGGTTGGCCAACGATCACTCGCCGACGGTTCTCCGTTATCGTTCGCCGATGGAAAAAACGCTGCTAGAGCAACCGCTGGTCATGGCGCCCGATCGGGTGAAGCAGGCGACCACGCCGCAGGAGGCCGCCAGGCTGCGCGCGCTCACTCCCGAAGCCTACTGGCTGGAGATGGCGCACGCTTTTGTGTGGGATAAGCCCCCTGAAAAAGCGCTCGACGGCGCGCTGGGCGACTTTCGTTATTTCCCTGGCGCGATGGGCAATGTCAGCGTCAACTGCCTTGATCGCTGGCCGGCCGAACGCATCGCGCTGCACTACGAGCGCGAAGATGGCCTGAAGGAAACCTGGAGCTTCGGCGCGCTCACCGACGCGGTCGCCCGCTTTGCTGCCGCGCTCGAAGATCTCGGCGTTGGCAAGGGCGATCGCGTGGTGGTCTATGCCAGCAACGTGCCCGAGTCGTTTATCGCCATCCACGCCTGTTACCGCATCGGCGCGATCTATTCGGTGATCTTCGCCGGCTTCAGCGCGTCGGCGGTGCGCGACCGCGTCATGGATGCGCAGCCCAAGATCATCGTATGCACCGACGCCACGCTGCGACGCGGCCGCGTGGTGCCGATCAAGGCCACCCTCGACGAAGCGATGCAGGGCTTGCCGGTGCCCCACATCATCGTCGCGCGTCGGGTCGATCGCGCCTACCCGCTGCGAACCGGCGAGCACGACTTCGCCGAACTGCTCACTCGCTCGACCCGTCGCGCGCCGCCGGTCTCGCTGGAGGCCAATGATCCCGGCTTCATCATCTACACCTCGGGTACTACCTCGAAGCCGAAGGGACTGGTGCACGCGGGCATCGGCTTTCTGATCGGCACCTATGCCAACGTCAAGTGGTCGCTCAACCTCGGTGCCGACGATGTCTACTGGTGCACGGCCGATGTCGGCTGGCTGACGTTTCCGATCTTCGCCCTGGTCGGCGGCCTCGCCCATGGCGCCACGCATGTGGTCTACGAAGGCAGCCTCGATACGCCAACGCCTGCACGGGCTTACGAGTTGGTGGCGAATTACGGCGTGACCAAACTGTTCACCGCACCGACTGCGCTGCGCATGCTGCGTCGCGCCGGTGACGAGCTGATTCAGCAGCACGACACCAGCAGGCTGGCGCTGGTATCGCTGGTCGGCGAACCGCTCGATCCCGATACGTGGTTCTGGACGCGCGACCGGCTCGGCCGCGGCACCATCTTCGTCAACAACACCTACGGGCAAACCGAAACCGGCACCGCGTGGTCGAGCAGCATGGTCGGCCTCACGCCCACGCGCCCGGGCAGCTGTGGGCATACCCTGCCGGGTTATATGCCCCGCGTACTGCGCGAAGACGGCACGCAAGCCGCGCCCGGCGAAGTCGGTGCGCTGACGCTTAGCGCACCGTTTCCGTGCCTGGCACGCACCGTCTGGGGTGATCACGCGCGTTACGTTAAAACCTATCTCACCACCTTCCCCGGCCACTACCTGTCCTCCGACGCGGCGCTGTTCGACGCCGACGGCCAGCTGTGGGTCACCGGCCGGATGGACGACGTGATCAATGTCGCCGGCCATCGCCTCGGCACGATGGAGATGGAGGCCGCGCTGCTCACGCACGCAGCCGTTTCGGAAGCCGCGGTGGTCACCCAGCCCGATGCAATCAAGGGCATGGTGCCGGTGGCCTTTGTGGTGCCGCGAGCGGGTTACGCCGACAGTGCCGAACTGCAGTCGGCGCTGTGCCAATCCATCGTCGATGCGGTAGGGGCGATCGCCCGCCCCGCGCGCGTGATCGTGGTTTCTACCGTGCCGCGCACGCGCAGCGGCAAAATCATGCGGCGCGTGCTGCGTGATCTTGTCGTCGACGGCGCGGCGTCCGGCGATTTGACCAGCCTGGAGAACCCTGATTCCATCGACGTGGTGCTGCAGAAAATTGCTGGGGCCTGAACTCGCAGCAGGCACGTTCGGCTGAAAGCTATCGGCTCGTACGACGCGATAAGCTTGCGCCAGCGTGCAGCAAGCACGGCATCACCAAGCATCGGAGCAGTATGGTCATTGTTGTCATGGGCGTATCGGGTTGCGGCAAAACCACGATCGGGCAATCGCTCGCCGACGCGTTCGGCTGGGATTTTCAGGAAGGTGACGCGCTGCATCCGCAGGCGAATATCGAAAAGATGAGTGCCGGCATCCCGCTCAACGACGACGACCGCTGGCCGTGGCTGGATCGCATCGCCTCTTGGATACGCGACGAGCAGGCACAGCATCGCCAGGGCGTGATCAGCTGCTCTGCGCTCAAGCGCAGCTATCGCGATCGGCTGCGCCAGTCCGACGCCAACGTGAGCTTCGTCTATATCCAGGTATCGCGCGGCGAACTGGAACGGCGAATGCAGCGGCGCCACCATTTCATGCCGACGTCACTGCTCGATAGCCAGCTGCAGACGCTGGAGGAACCGAAGCCTGACGAGGATGCGTTGACCGTTTCTGGCGAAGCCGGTATTGACGCGATTATTGCCGAGGTCGGTCAGTGGCGGGAACAGCGGCGCACGCGCTAGGCTCCGGGCGCACGCCCTAAGAAAGCGCTGCGCGACGTCACCACACCGCGCAACGCTTGCCACACGTATCGCTTACGACTTGGTCCAGGGCGTGCCGCCGGCATAATCGCTGGTGATGGTGCTGTTGAGCTTAGTCAGAACGGCGGCGTTGGTCGTTACCAGCCCCAGCTCGCGATTTTCCGTCAACGACGCGCTCGAGAAATTCTCCGAGCCGACGAAGGCCTTCGCACTGGCGGTGTTGTAATCAGCCAGGATGACCTTGGCATGGATGTATAGCGCCGTGTCGTTGTCGGGATAGGTGCTGATCTTCACCCCGGCTTTGGTCAAGGCCTCGAATTCCGTCTCGTAGTCGTTGTCGTCGTTGGTCATGCAGACGGTCACCGCGACGCCGCGCTTGGCCGCGTTTTCCAGTGCGGTCACCACGCCGCTGTAGCTCATCTCTTCGTTTTCGACCAGCAGGCTGGTCTTGGCGCCATTGATGATGTTGACCAGATCGGTGGCCGATACTGTTGGGCTCCACACCAAGTCGTCGCCCAAGGGCGGCGTGATGCTCTGCGCAGCAAAGTCAGCATTGAAGGTGCTTTCGATCGCCGCGACGTCGGCCGGATCGTTTTCGATCACCGCGAAGTCGCGCGTGGTGCTGTAGTAGCGGCTGGTGAGGTTGAGCGTCATCACCGCGCTGGTCGTGTTATCGACCGTTATGGTTTTCTGATGCGTCGCGGCGTACTTGGTCCAGGCCCAGACCACCTGTACGCCGTGCGACGTCAGGTCGTTGTATGCCGCCGTGTTGTTGCTCTTCTCCAGATTCTGATCGAGGATCACGCGAACCTTGATGCCATTCTCAGCAGCCTGATCGAGCAACGTCTGCGCCTGCGTATCGACAAGCTCATACATCGTCATGTCGATGCTCGACTTGGCCGACTGGATCAGGTTGTAGATCGGCGTGAGGCCCTGGTCGGGCTCGGTGACCAAGGTCTGCGTCACCGTCGTGGTGGCTGCGCCGCTAGTGGCGAAAACCGGCAACGCGCAGCCCAGCGTACCGGTGAAAAACAGCGCGGCGTAGGCCGCCGCTTTTACTGATGGGATAGATCCGCAACGAGTCTTCATCATTCAGTCCTTTTGATAGCGAAGTGGAATGGTCAGCACACCAGCATGGATAACTTGCATGCATCCCTTGGCTGTCCGGACGATCCGGCGCTCCCCTGCAGCGAACGTTGTGCGTTGCAGCCCTCCCCGATTGAAGTCTTCCTGTGTGACGCCCATCTTGCCGTTGCTCGACGCAGGTTTTTACGTTTAAAAAACGTA
>CAIKJM010000462.1 GCA_903827735.1 uncultured Rhodanobacter sp.
CGACTAGCACCGGCGCAGCAATCGCCGAGTTCAACAGCAGCCAAAGCCAGGCGACCGGCATCACGCCGGCTTCCTGAAAGACCACGGCGGCGGCGAGTATCGGCAGGCACGCCGCGAGAAAGCGCTCCTCGACCACCGGCACCCTTGCTTCATGCCGATTCGACAGCAGAGCTACCAAGGCGTAGCCGATACACGGCAGCGCGAACAGGCCCAGCGGAAAATCGCGATAGCGCCCATCGAACACCTGCAGCAAACCAAAATACGTCAGCAGGAATAGCCATCCAAACCGCAGCCAGTCCGACGGCCTCACCGGCGGCGTAAAGCCTGCCAGACGCGCCGCAATCCATCGCGACAGCTGCAGCGCAGTGGCGAGAGCCACCACGCAGGCGGCGGTCGAGAGCGTCCACTCCACGCCATTGCTGCAGGCAAACCACATCTGCCGCGCTTGCCAGGCCAGCGCGCAGCCGCTGGCGAATCCCAGCAGCAGTAAAGCCAGCCAACCACGATTGTTCTTCCAGCGTCGACGCCAACCGCCTGCGAGCAAAAAGACGATCGCGCCGACTGCGCCGATCAACCAACCGTACGCCCAGTGCGGTTCTTCGGTTACCGGACCCTGCATCGGAAATTTCGGTTGGGCATTGACGTCGAAAATGCCCCAATAGCCGCCCACCGTGCCTTCAAGCACCCGTTGCCACGGTTGGTCGAATGCGGCGAACACGTTGTAAGGCATCCGCGCGGTCGTCGCGTAACGCATGAACTCGCGCAGGTAACGCGCCTCGTCGACCACGCTGGCTTTCACGCCCTGCCGCGGCCGTCCTTCGCTGGGCCAGCCGGTCTCGCCGATCATTATCTGACGCCCGGGAAAGGCGCGCTCGACTAGCGCAGAAACGTCCTCCACGTGCTGCACAGCCCGCGACGACGGCACCGGCTTATCTTCCCAGTAAGGCAAAATGTGGATGGTGATGAAGTCGACCGACGAGGCCAGTTCGGGATGGCGCAGCCAGAATTCCCATACGTCCGCATAGGTCACCGGCACGCTGACGGCCGCTTTCACCTGCCGCAGATAGCCGGCTATTTGCGCCGACGACAGCTCCCCGCGCAGCAGCACCTCGTTGCCCACAATAATGCCGCGAATGGCCTGCGGATTCGCCTTCGCCGCCGCGATGCCGAGCCGGATCTGTTCGTCGTTCAATTTGGGGTTGCGGCTGAGCCAGATGCCCATCAGCACTTTCATGCCATGGCGGGCGGCGATCTCCGGCACCGCACTGAGGCCTTGCCCCTGCGAATAGGTGCGCACGCAATCGAAACGCTGTGACAGCATGCGCAGATCCGCATCGACGCGCTCTGGACTGATGAAGGCTTTGGGATCGAGCGGCGACTCACCCGCGCGGCGAAAAGGTCCGTAGGACACGCACGCAATACGCGATGACGGCGCATCAGGCAGGTCAACCGAACGCCCGATCGACCACCACCACCAGGCGCCAACCACGGCGGCAATAACCATCAGCAACCAGGTGAATCCGTGCCGGCGATGCGTTGGCGAGGGCGCTTGGGGCATGCCGAATCCATCTCGTATCAAAGCGGTAAGCCTGCGAGTTTAGCAGGCCATGCGGGCCTACTATCTTGCGATCACTGCCATCATGAACCGCGCAGTCATCAGCCGTCAGGCCATCCACTACACTGGCGGCCGAACGATCGCAGGAGTTCCCATGTTCGTCGCTACTGCGCCCCGGCGCGTTTCGATCCCCGGATTATTGTTGAGCCTCACCGTGCTGTTTGCTGCTACCTCGGCGCGCGCCAGCGAGCCCACGGACGCGCAGCGCGCCGCGTTCAAGCAGGCCTATGCCAGCGCGCAGCAGCAGGGCGGCGATGACTGGCGCCAGCTGGCCAGCGGCCTGCGCGATTACCCGCTGTATCCCTACCTGCAGGCTGCCGCGCTGGAGCACGATCTCAAGCAGGACGACCTTGCCACGGTGCAGGCGTACATCAAGCAATACCCGGACTGGATTCCCGCCGCCGACCTGCGCCGCGATTTTCTGCTGGAACTGGCGCGACGGCAGGACTGGAACGATTTCCTGGCCCTCTATCAGCCCAATCTCGGCGACACGCTGACCTGCGATGCGCTACAGGCGAAACTGTCGCGCGGCGCCACACTGGATTTCGATCGCGACCTGGCCGACCTGTGGAGCAAGCCCAGCCTGCCCGACGCCTGCGATCCGGTATTGAGCGCGGCAAACGATCAAGGCCTGTTGACCAGCACCCGACTGTGGTCGCGTATCGATCGCGCTGCCGACGCGGGACAGCCCGGTACCATAAGCAAGCTGGCCGGCTGGCTGCCGCAGGGCGATCAGGCCACCGCACAGCAGCTGGCGCAGGCCTTGCGCGATCCCGCCTCAGCGGTTGCCGCGGCAGCCAGCTGGCCGGACACGCTGCGCACGCGCGAAGCGGCCACCCTGGCGCTGACGCGACTGGCGCGGCGGCAGTCCGCCAGCGCCGACACGGCTTGGCAAAACCTGCAGACGCATTTCACTTTCAGCCCATCGCAGCGCGATCAGATCCTGCGCACGCTGGCGCTGTTTCACGCCACCGACTTCGACGAAAACGCGCTGACCCGTCTGATCGACCTACCCGCCGCCGCTCAGAGCGACAGCACGCGCGAGTGGCGCGCCCGCATCGCGCTGGCGCAGCAGGACTGGAACGCCGTGCTGGACGCGATCGCGGCAATGAGCGACACCCAGAAAGCCGACGGCGAGTGGCGCTACTTTCGCGCCCGTGCGCTGGCCGCGCTGAACCGCAGCAGCGAAGCGCAGGCCGTATTCGGCGCCTTGGCGAAGGAACCCACCTTCTTCGGCTTCATGGCAGCCGACAAACTCAACCAGCCCTACGCCATCTGCCCGCTGCAGCTGGCCGGCGATCCGCAGCGCGAGCAGGCGCTGCTGGCCCGGCCGGGGCTGCTGCGTGCCTTCGAGCTTTACGCCGTCGGCCTGCCCAAGCTGGCCCGGCGCGAGTGGTCTCGCGCGCTGCAGGGCGACGACACGACCACGCTTCGACTGGCCGCCGATCTGGCCAACCAGCGCGGCTGGTACGACCGCGCGGTGTTTAGCCTTAGCAGCGGCGACGCGCTGCGGCTCTACGACCTGCGCTTTCCGCTGGCCAGCCAGGACGGCGTCGTACCGCAGGCCCAGCAAGCCGGTATCGAGCCGGCCTGGGCCTACGGCATTCTGCGCGCGGAAAGCGCCTGGATGAGCGACGCCCGCTCCGGCGCTGATGCGCGCGGGCTGATGCAGCTGGTGCCGGGCACGGCGGCGATTCGCTGTACGACCCAACGGTGAACATCACCCTGGGCACGCGCTATCTCGCCCAGCTGGCCGGCCGCTACAACGGCGCGCCGTGGCTGGGCAGCGCCGCCTACAACGCCGGCCCGAACAAACTCGACCAGTGGCTGGCCGCGCGCGGCACGCTGACGCCGGACGTGTTCGTCGCCACCATGCCGTACAAGGAAACCCGCGAATACGTGGCACGCGTGATGGCCTTCAGCGTGATCTACGACTGGCGCCTCAACGGTAACGCGGTGCCGTTGGCTACCCGCATGAGCCCGATTGGACAGGCGTACGAACTGCCCAACGCGATGACGGTGAGGCGTTCGATCGACTGCCCGGCAACTGCGGTCGTCGACAAGCCGGAGAGCCCGTCGGCCAACATTCCTGCCGCAGCGCCCGCCATCACGCCAGCCGCGTCATCATCCACACCCGGCTCGTCACCGTGACGCGTCATACTCGCTGACGCCGTCTATCCCTTTCGAGACATCGCAGGATCCACACCCATGGCCGCACAGAAAATCGTCATCCTCGGCGGCACCGGTTTCGTCGGTAGCCATCTCGTCCCCCGACTCGCCGCCGATGGCCACCACATCGTGATGCTGAGCCGCAACCGCGAGCAGCATCGCGCGCTGGGCGTGCTGCCCAACGTCGTCGTTCGCACCGCGGACGTCTATAACGACGAGGTGCTGCGCAAGGAATTCACCGGTGCCGATGCGGTGATCAACCTCGTCGGCATTCTCAACGCCAGCGGCCCGCACAGCTTCCAGCGCGCGCACGTGGAACTGACCAAACGCGTGATCGCCGCCTGCCATGCCAGCGGCGTCGCGCGCCTGCACCAGATGAGTTCGCTCAAGGCGGGCCAGGGCCTGTCGCAATACCTGAAGACGCGCGGCGAAGCCGAATCGCTGGTCAAGGCCTCGTCGCTCGAATGGACGATTTACCAGCCCAGCGTGATCTTCGGCCCGGGCGATGGCCTGGTCAGCCGCTTCGCCTCGCTGCTGAAAAAACTCCCGGTGTTTCCGCTGGCGCGGGCCAAGTCACGGATGGCGCCGACCTACGTCGGCGACGTCTGCGAAGCCATTGCCCGCTGCGCCGCCAGCGACAAGCTCGGCCAACGCAGCAGCTTCGAACTGTATGGCCCCGAAGTGCTGACCCTGGGCGAGATCGTGCGCAAGATCAGCGACGCATCCGGCCTCAAGCGCAGCATCATCGCGCTGCCCGACGGCCTCGGCCGTCTGCAGGCGCAGGTCGCCGGACTGCTGCCAGGCAAACCCTTTTCGCTCGACAACTTTCTTTCACTGCGCACCGACTCCGTCGGCAAAACCGACGGCTACGCCGCGCTCGGCATCGTGCCGCAACCGTTTACCCCCTGGCTGCCGCGGCTGATCCACGGCTCGCCGCTGCAAAATCGGCTCAACCAGGCACGCGCCGCCCGGCGATAGACCCGCGAGGATCGTAGGTTGGGATGAGCGCCAGCGAATCCCAACGCGGCGCGGGCGGAAGTGTTGGGGTTCTTCGCTGGCGCTCACCCCAACCTAAGGCGCTTTTCGGATGACATCTATGCGCATAGCAAACCCTCTATCATGCAAACCTATCTAGTCGGCGGCGCCGTTCGCGATGCCCTGCTCGGGCGAGCGGTGGTCGATCGCGATCACGTGGTGGTCGGCGCGACGCCCGACGATCTGCTTGCGCTGGGCTATCGGCCCGTCGGCAAGGATTTCCCGGTCTTCCTGCACCCGCGCAGCGGCGAGGAGTACGCGCTGGCGCGAACCGAGCGCAAGACCGGACGTGGCTATCACGGTTTCGTGTTTCAAGCCGACGCGACAGTGACGCTGGAGCAGGACCTGGCGCGACGCGACCTCACCATCAACGCGATCGCACAGGACGAAAGCGGCGAGCTAACCGACCCGTATCACGGCACACGCGATATCGAGGCGCGCGTGCTGCGCCATGTGTCCGAGGCGTTCGTCGAAGACCCGGTACGCGTGCTGCGGGTGGCTCGCTTCGCCGCGCGCTTCGCGCCGCTGGGCTTCACCGTGGCCGACGAAACCATGGCGCTGATGCAGCAGATGGTGCGCGACGGCGAGATCGATCACCTCGTGCCCGAGCGCGTTTGGGCGGAAACGCGCAAGGCGCTGGCCGAACCGCAGCCATCCGCGTTTGTGCGCGTGCTGCGCGCATGCGGCGCATTGGCAGTGCTGTTTCCCGAGATCGACGCACTCTATGGCGTGCCTCAGCGGGCCGAATTTCATCCCGAAATCGACACCGGCGCTCATCTGGAAATGGTGCTCGATTCCGCGGCGCGTATCGCGCCAGGCAATGACATCGTCGGGTTCTGTGCGCTTACGCATGATCTGGGCAAGGCGCTGACCCCGGCCAACGAACTGCCGCGGCATGTCGGCCACGAGCATCGCGGCGTGGCGCCGCTGCGCGCGCTGGCCGAGCGTCTGAAGGTGCCGACCGAGCACGCGGCGCTGGCCGAACAGGTGTGCCGCGAACACCTCAACGCGCATCGCGCCTTCGAACTGAAGCCGGCCACGGTGCTGAAGCTGCTGAACGCGCTGGATGCGCTGCGCAGGCCAGCAAGGCTGGAGCTTTTTCTTGCGGCCTGCGAAGCCGACAAGCGCGGCCGGCTGGGCCACGAAGACGATGCCTATCCGCAGGCCGACTTTCTGCGCGCTGCCCACGCCGCGGCGACGGCGATCGAGGCCAGCGGCTTCGTCGCACAAGGGCTGGCCGGCCCGGCGATCGGTGCGGCGATGAACGCGGCCCGCATCGAAGCAGTTGCGCTAGTGAAAACTGAACATTCGTAAACGCCTTGCGTTGTATAAAGTCCGGATAAACAGCGCCCGGAACGCGCGCTGACCGATTCAATTTACATTTTGGAGTTACCGGTGCCGCGAGCTTTCACCACGGTCTCACCCATGCGTCAGCGTTTCCGTCCTCTTTTGTGGCTGGCTATTACCTTTATCGCGCTTGCGCTGGTGACCCGCGTGGCGCTGCTGGTGATGTCCGGTGACGACGTGCCGCACAGTCCGCTGGACCTGCTTTATAGCTTCGGGGTGGGGCTGGGCTATGACCTGATCACGTTTATTTACGTGGCGTGGCCGATGGTGCTGTTTCTGTGGCTGGTGCCGGCGCGGCGCGCGCGGATTTCCGGCGTCGGGCAGTGGCTGCTTTACCTGCTGGGCATGGCGCTTTTGTACGCGGCCTGCCTAGGCCTGGTGTTTCTTTGCTGGCACGTGCACGTGCACGAGTCGTGGCCGCTGGTGATCCTGTTTCTGTTTTTTCTGCCCATGCCCGCGCTGGCCTATTCGGGACGCAGCGGCCAATGGTCGATGTACCTGATGGGCCTGGTGCTGCTTTACGGCCTGCTGTTTGTGGCGGCCTGCGAGCTGGTGTTCTGGAACGAGTTCAGCGTGCGATTCAACTTTATCGCAGTGGATTACCTGGTCTACACCACCGAGGTAATCGGCAATATCCGCGAGTCGTATCCGATCTTCACCTGGCTCGGCCTGCTGGTAATCGCGACCCTGGTACTGTTTGCGTTGAGCAAGCGCGGCCTGCGAACGCGCGACGACGGCAGCCGCTTCTGGCAGCGCGGCAGCGTGGCGCTGCTATGGCTGGTGCTGACGGTGCTGTCGCTGTTTGCCGTCAACGGCGGCATGAAGGACCAGACCAGCAATAGCTACGTCAACGAGCTGGCCGGCAACGGCATCTACCAGTTCTTCGCCGCGTTCCGCAGCTCGCATCTGGACTACGCCAAGTTCTATCGCACCCTGCCAGACGAGAAGGCCTTCAGCATTCTGCGCGAGCAGCTCAAGACGCCCGATGCCACGTTCGTCAGCAGCGATCCGCAGGACCTCACCCGCGAGATCCGTCATATTGGCGACGAAAAGCATCTCAACGTGGTGCTGATCAGCGTGGAGAGCCTTTCCGGCGATTATTTGGGCACGTTCGGCAACAAGGAAAATCTCACGCCGTACCTGGATTCGCTGGTCAGCCAGAGCGTGTTCTTCGACAACCTCTACGCCAACGGCACGCGCACGGTGCGCGGACTCGAAGCGCTGTCGCTGTCGGTGCCGCCGACGCCGGGCGATTCGCTGATCCGCGAGCACCATAACGAGAACCTGTTTTCGCTGGCCGACATCTTTAACGATCG
>CAIKJM010000463.1 GCA_903827735.1 uncultured Rhodanobacter sp.
CGCACAAGATGAAGGTGGGAGGAGACCCGTCAACCCGCGCCACACCTGAGCGCACGTCGCTACGGCGTGCAGATTGACGCGGTTTTTCTTCACGCTCGCATGGCGGGTGCTGTGGGTGAATGGCGGACCCCCAACCGGTCAGCCAACTTCGTGGCGCGCCGCGGGCCATTTTTTGGCTTCCATTCAAGAGGACAACGCCATGCTCCACTACGCACTGGTTTTTCTGGTTATCGCGATCATAGCCGCCGTACTGGGTTTTGGCGGCATCGCTGGTGCCGCTGCAGGTATTGCAAAGATTCTTTTCGTTATCTTCCTGATCTTTGCGATTCTGGCTTTTTTCCGCCGCGCAAGGTAACAAGGCGATACTTCTGCGAGAGTGACGTTTAGCGGCGCACTCTCCGCGGCAACCGATGCGTCGAAGCACTGCGTCCTCGTCCGTCCTCAAATGGAGTTTCCCATGAACAAGCACATCCAAACCCCCGAAGAGCTGGCCAGCAGCCGCATCGACGAGAGCGCCGAGCGGATTAAGCAGGCTACATCGAACGTCGTGGCGAGCACCAAGGAAGCCGTGGATCGCGCGGCCGACACGGTGGAAGATGGCCTTCATCGTGCGACCGACAAGGTGGCTGACGTGGCTAACCGCACGACGGACAAGGCTGTTGAAATTGGCGAGCGCGGCCGCGAGGTCTACGACCAGACGCGCGAGCGTGCCGACGAGTGGCTGGAAGTGGCACGTGACTATGTGCGCGAGAAGCCGGTGCAGTCGGTCGCCATTGCGCTGGGCGCTGGTTGGCTGCTCGGCCGTATCCTGCGTCGTTGATCTCGCCAAGCTAGGGGCAGGGAATGCAGCAACCGACATTGGAACCCGGAACCGCGGCGCCCGAAACGGCGCCGCTTCCGTCTGGGCTGTTTACTGAACTCGGCCAACTCAGCCGTGCAGTGAAGCACCTGTTCGGCGCTCAGCTGCATCTGCTGGCTGCCGAATTAGGGTTGGCACGTGCCGCCGTGTCGTGGATGCTGCTGGCCGGACTGGCCGCGATGGTCGCGGGCGTCGGTCTGGGCCTGAGTCTGCTCGCGTTTATTGGTCTGCTGCTGGCAAAGTGGTTCGGTTCGTGGGTGCTGGCGTTGCTTGCCCTGTGCGTCATCCAGGTGCTCTTTCTCCTCGGATCGATTCTACTGTTCCGCCGCTGTATGCATTGGATGAGTTTGCCGGTAACGCGCGGCGAGTGGCGCGGCATGGTGCGTGATACGGTGAATAAGGCGCGCGAAGAGGTCGACGTGGATCGGATCAAGGCCGACCTGTCGCGAGTGAAGGACGAGGCCCTGCGCAAAGCGGAAGCTCTGAAAGACGAGCTGCTCGCCGGTAAGCCGCATACGCCCCGCGACGGCGGAACCGCGCCGTCCAAGGGTGGGGAGACCAACGCATGAGCCCGAACCT
The DNA here is from genome assembly GCA_903827735.1 of uncultured Rhodanobacter sp. Lineage (GTDB taxonomy): Bacteria > Pseudomonadota > Gammaproteobacteria > Xanthomonadales > Rhodanobacteraceae > Rhodanobacter. Next base: position 1,439 of record CAIKJM010000463.1, read on the forward strand.
ATGAGTCTGTTCAAGCAGCTAGCCAAGGTGCGCACCGCACAGGCGGACATGAAGCTCGCGCGCAGCGAGCTCAGCCCGCCAGCCACGGCGCTGCTGGCCCGAGGCCAGCGTTATCCGTTGACCACAGTCAGTATCGCGGCCGGCACCGGACTGATTCTGGGTCGCCTCAATGTGCACCCGCTGCGTGTGCCCGGTCTGGGCTCCCTCCTGGGCGGCGGAGTGGCCGAAGCGGTGACGCACGGCGCCCGCCTCTTTTCCGCGCTCGGCTCTTTTGATCTAGGCGGCTCCGGCGATAGCGATCGGGACGACGCGTCGAGCGACAGCGACAGCAGCCAGTCGTCATGACGGCCACGATGATGCAGGTATCGGCAAGGCATCGGTCGAGGCTCGCATCATTCGATCGGCGGCTGGCAACCTCCGTCTCCGCCCATGCATGCTTTTTCCTGACAACTCACCGTGAATGACGAGGCCGGCCCGGGCCACTTGCCCGTTCGCGAGCCGCCGGTCGCCGACCGCGGCGGCATCGCTCCGCTCGACGACGCGCCCACATCAGGCTACGCCACCAGCGCCAGCATGCGCAGTCGGCAGACCTCGCGCGGCACGCTGCGGCACCTGCGCGCGATCCGCGTGATTTTGAACAGCATGCTGCTGCTGGCGCTGATGTACACCGTCACGCTGACCAAGTCGCTGCTGATTCCGCTGGTGCTGGCAGCATTCCTTGGGTTGGCACTCAATCCGATTGTCGCCGCTGGTTCGCGTCGCGGCCTGCCGCGCTGGCTGTGTGCCAGCGTGCTGATGATGGCCCTGGTCGGCTCGCTCGCCTTCGGCGTGAGCAAGGTGGCGCAGCCGGCGATGGGCTGGATCGAGGGCGCGCCGGCCACCATGAAAGAGCTGCTGCCCAAATTCCGGACCATTACTGCACCCTTCGAAATGGCCAACCGTGCGACCCAGAATCTGGTCAATGGGCCGCCATCGCGCGCCCATCCCGCAGTGGCGGCGGCCGCGGTATCGATCAGCACCTGGGACGTGCTGGCCAAGGCGCCAGCTGTGATCGCCGCGATGCTGACGGTGACCCTGCTCGTGTTCTTTTTTCTGGTATTCGGTGACACGCTGCTGAGGCGGCTGGTGGAAATCGTCCCCGATTTCCACGCCAAGCGGCACGCGGTCGTCATCGTGCGCAGCATCCAGACCGAGGTGTCGCGTTACATTCTCACCACGTCATTGATCAACTTGAGCCTGGGCCTGTTTACCGCGGGTATGCTGTGGTGGTTGAAGATGCCCGATCCGCTGCTATGGGGCACGGTCGCCATGCTGGCCAACTACATTCCCTACGTCGGCGCGATCACCACCACCACCATTTTGATGATGGTCGGGCTGGTGCATTTCGATCAGCTCGGCCAGGCGATGCTGCCGGCGCTGTGCTTTATCGGCTTCACCATCGTTGAAGGCAATCTGATTACGCCGATGGTGCTGGGCCGGCGCATGCGCGTCAGCCCGATCGCGATTCTGCTGTGGCTGCTGGTGTGGGGCTGGCTGTGGGGAATCCCCGGGGCCTTGCTGGCCGTGCCGATGCTGACCAGCGTAAAACTCATCGCCGAACGCATCCGTGGCTGGGGCTGGTTCGCGGTGATGGTGCAGCGCTGAGCCGAGGCGCAATGATCACCAGTCGATCGGTTGGCAATCGCGGAAAAAGCCGCCGGTTGTCGACGATTTCGGCGGCAGGCAGGCCGCCCACACGACGCCCTGCGCGCTTTCCTTGACCGGCCTCCCGCCGGTACCGCCCATGTCGGTATGGGTCCAGCCGGGGCACACCGCGTTGACCAGGATCCCGCTGCCGCCCAACTCCGCCGCGAGGGTGCGGGTATAGGTGTTGAGGGCGGCCTTCGAGACGCGATAGGCCGGGCAGCATTCGCCCTCGACCGCGCTGGAGCCGCAGCCGCTGGAGACGTTGACGATACGGCCGAAACCAAAGGGGCGCATCAGCGGCAGCAGCGCCTCGCAAAGCCGCCAGGCGCCGAACAGATTGGTCTCTAGCGCGCCGCGCACGATATCGAGGTCGATCGAAGACGGCAGTTCACCCATGTCGTAGTAGGCGCCGGCGTTATTGATAAGGACGTCCAGACGTCCATACGTATTCTCGATATATCGCGCTGCGACCTCGATACCGGCCTGGTCGGTGACGTCCAGCTGGATTGCCGTGACGTCGGCCCCGTCACGGCGCAGTTGCTGCGCCGTGCGCTCACCTAGCGTGAGGTTACGACTGCCAAGCAGTACGGCCATGCCGGTTCCTGCAAGCTGCCGTACCACCTCCAGGCCAAGCCCCCGATTGGCGCCGCTGACCAATGCGATCTGCTGCGCCAGCGGTGGCGCGGTGAACAAGGAGGAGGTGCGACGTGGTTGCCGGCGCAGCCCCTCGGGTCCGCTGTTCATGGCGCGCTGGCCAGAGCGCTGCAGCGTTCGTTGCCGCAGGCCTGCCAACCGCCGCCAAGTGCCTTGTAGATGGCGATGGCCTGAAGATTGATGCCGGCTTCGGCCTCAGCCAGCTGATCTTCCGCGGTGAGCTGCGTGCGCTGGGCGTCGAGCAGCTCGAGATAGTCGGTGGCACCGGCTTCGTAGCGAACGCGCGCCAGTTCGGCGGCGCGCGTGCTCTGGGTGGCCTGCTCGTCTAGTTTCTGCACGCGCACGCGCTGCTGGTTGTAGCCGACCAGCGCGTTATCGACGTCTTCCAGTGCGGCAAGCATGGTGCGCTGGTAATTCGCCTTCGCTTCGTCGGCGCGCGCTTCGCTGGCCTTGACGCCGGAACGCACGCGCTGCACGTTGAGCCCGTCCCAGCTGATGCTTGGCGCTAGCGAAAAAGCGCGTGATTCGGTACCACCGAAGTCATTGCTGCGGCCGGCCAGAAAACCGACGAAGCCGCCCAGCGAGATGTGCGGGAACCAGTCCGCTTTGGCTACGCCGATGCGCGCGTTGGCCGCCGCCAGTTCGCGCTCTGCAACGCGGATGTCCGGCCGGCGGGCCAGCACGTCGCCGGCGTTGCCGATCGGCAGCGCCGTATCGATCGGATGGAAGGTTTTCGGCGAAAGATCAATGTCGAGTTCTCCCGGCCGCTCACCGAGCAGTACGGCGAGGCGGAACGTATCGGCCTGTGCCTGAGTCTGCAGCGGGGGCAGCTGCGCCTCGACTGAGGCCAGACGCGCGCTGGCGCTGGCGACATCCTGATCCGAACCGGTGCCGACATCGGCGCGGCTCTTGATCAGCTTGAGCGAATCGCGCAGGTTGCCGATATCGCGCTGGGCGACGTCGATGCGCAGCTGGGCGCCACGCAGATCGAAGTAATGCCGCGCCACTTCGGCGAACAGCGTGACTTGCGCATCCTCCAGCGATGCCGCGCCAGCTTCGGTATCCGCGCGCGCGGCTTCCACTGAACGGCGGATGCCGCCGAACAAATCCAGCTCCCAGCTAGCGTCGAAACCGGCCTGGTAAGTGGTGATGGTTTCGGGATCAGTGGTGAAACCCGGCTGCTGTTCGCGGCTGCGCGTATAGCTGGTCTGCGCCTGGACGTCGGGCACCTGCTGCGAACGCGCCGTACCGAGCTGTGCCCGCGACTGATTCAGACGTGCCAGCGCGATTTTCAGATCCGGGCTGTTCTTCGCGGCGCGCTTGATTAGCGTGTCGAGCGTTTGATCGTTGAACTGCGTCCACCAGTTGGCCTGAAAATCCCGCGCCGACTGCTGCGCGGCATCGACGCCCTGCAGCGCCACCGGCTTTTCAACCGGACGGTGATAGTCAGGGCCGACGGTGATGCAGCCGGCCAGGAGCAGCGCGCTGGCAAAAGCGCTCAAACGGAAAAGCGAAGTCATCTCAGTGTTCCTCGAAAGCGGGAGCGGGCAGCGCCGCGTGACGCGCCTTGCGGGCGGCGCGGCGGACCGCGCTGTTTTCGCTCCAGCGGCGGATCAGTACATAGAACAGCGGGGTGAATACCAGGCCGAAGAAGGTGACGCCGAGCATGCCGGAGAACACCGCCACGCCCATCGCGTGACGCATCTCCGCACCGGCGCCGTGCGACAGCACCAGCGGCACCACGCCCATGATGAAAGCGAACGACGTCATCAGGATCGGGCGCAGCCGCAGTCGCGCCGCTTCCAGCACGGCCTGCACGCGATCCAGTCCTTCGAGGATCTGCGCTTCGCGGGCAAACTCGACGATCAGGATGGCGTTTTTGCAGGCCAGTCCCACCAGCACGATCAGGCCGATCTGGGTAAAGATGTTGTTGTCGCCGCCGCTCAGCCACACGCCGGTAATCGCGGACAGCAGCACCATCGGCACGATCATGATCACCGCCAGCGGCAGGGTCAGGCTTTCGTACAGCGACGCGAGCACCAGGAACACCAGCAGCACCGACAGCGGGAACACCAGCACCGCGGTGTTGCCGGCGAGAATCTGCTGATAGGTCAGCTCGGTCCACTCGAACGACATGCCGTTGGGCAGGGTGTTCTTGGCCAGCCGCTCCATCGCATCCTGGGCCTGGCCCGAGCTGTAGCCGGGTGCCGCGCCGCCGTTGATTTCCGCGGTCGGGAAACCGTTGTAGTGCTGCACGCGATCCGGCCCCACGCTCTGGCGCACGCTGACAAACGAACCCAGCGGCACCATCTCGCCACGGGCGTTGCGTGTCTTCAAGGTGGTGATGTCCTGCGGCTCGTGGCGGAAACCGGGCTCGGCCGAGACATTGACCTGGTAGGTGCGACCGAAGCGATTGAAGTCGTTGACGTAGAGCGAGCCCAGATACGCTTGCATGGTCTGGTAGACATCGCTCAGATCCACGCCTTCGGCCTTGGCCTTTTCGCGATCCACGTCGGCGTCGATCTGCGGCACGCTGACCTGATAGCTGGAGAACAGCCCGGCCAGCGCCGGCTCCTTCTGGCTGGCGGTGATCAGGTTCTGGGTCTGTTTGTACAGCTCCTCGAAGCCCTGGTCGCCGCGGTCCTCCACCTGCAGGCGGAAGCCGCCGATCGTGCCCAGGCCGTTCACCGGCGGCGGCGGAAAGATCGCGATATAGGCATCCTGGATCGCCGCATACTTCTGCTGCAGCGCCGCGGTGATCGCACCGGCCGAAAGCGACGCATCGCGGCGCTCCTCGAACGGCTTCAGCGTGACGAAAACGATGCCGGAATTCGTGCTGTTGGTAAAACCATTGATCGACAAGCCTGGAAACTCGACCGCGCTTTCCACGCCCGGCTGCTTCAAGGCGATATCGCTCATGCGGCGTATCACGGCTTCGGAGCGGTCCAGCGACGACGCGTCCGGCAGCTGCGCGAACGACACCAGGTACTGCTTGTCCTGCGCCGGCACGAAGCCGGTCGGCACCTTGGCAAAGCCGAACACGCCCAGCAGGACCAGGCCGCCGTAGATGATCAGCGCGACGGAACCCGCCCGCAGCACGCGCTGCACGCCGCTGACGTAGCTGTTGGCGCTGCGCACGAAGAAGCGGTTGAACGGGCGGAACAGCCAGCCGAAGGCGCGATCGATGCCGCGGCTCAGCGCGTCCTTCGGTGCGCCGCGCTCCTTCAGCAACAAGGCGGCCAGCGCCGGGCTCAGGGTCAGCGAGTTGAACGCCGAGATCACCGTGGAGATCGCAATGGTCAGCGCGAACTGGCGATAGAACTCGCCGGTCAAGCCGCTGATGAAGGCCGCCGGCACGAACACCGCGCACAGCACCAGCGCCGTGGCCACGATCGGGCCGGTGACTTCCTTCATCGCCTGACGGGTGGCGTCCTTCGGCGACAGGCCGTGCTCGATATGCCGCTCGACGTTTTCCACTACCACGATCGCATCGTCCACCACGATGCCGATGGCCAGCACCAGGCCGAACAGCGACAGCGCATTGAGCGAAAAACCGGCCAGATACATCACCGCAAACGTGCCGACCAGCGACACTGGCACGGCGACCAGCGGAATGATCGAGGCGCGCCAGGTCTGCAGGAACAGAATCACCACCAGCACGACAAGCAGAATCGCTTCGAACAGCGTATGCACCACGGCCTCGATCGAGCCGCGCACGAATACCGTCGGGTCATAGACGATCTTGTAATCGACGTCCTGCGGAAAATCCTTCTTCAGCTGCGCCATGGTGCTGCGCACTTCGTCGGAAATATGGATGGCGTTGGAGCCCGGCCGCGCGAAGATCGGCAAGGCCACCGCCGGCTTGTTGTTGAGCAGGCTGCGCAGCGCGTAATTGTTCGAACCCAGCTCCACCCGCGCGACGTCGCGCAGATAGGTGACGCCGCCGTCCGGACTGGTGCGCACGACGATCTTCAGAAACTCGTCTTCGGTGACCAGTCGGCCCTGCGTGTTGATGTTGAGCTGGAACGCGTTGTTATTCGGGCCGGGCGACGCGTTGAGTGCGCCGGCCGCCACTTCGACGTTCTGCTCCTTGATCGCGTGCACGATGTCGCCGGTGGTCAGGCCGCGGCTGGCCAGGCGCTGCGGATCGAGCCACACGCGCATGCTGTATTCGCCGGCGCCGAAAATCTGCACGTCGCCGACGCCGTCGAGGCGCGCGAGCTGGTCCTTGATATGCAGGCGCGCGTAGTTCGACAGGTACAGCATGTCGTAGCGCTGGTTCGGCGAAATCAGATGCACGACCATGGTCAGGTCCGGCGAGCTTTTCTGCGTAGTCACACCGAGCCGCTGCACTTCTTCGGGCAAGCGCGGCAGCGCCTGGGCCACGCGGTTCTGCACCTGCACCTGGGCGTCGTCGAGATTGGTGCCGAGGGCGAAGGTCACGGTCAGCGTCATGGCACCGTCGCTGGTCGCCTGCGAGGCGGTGTACAGCATGCCCTCGACGCCGTTCATCTGCTCTTCGAGCGGGGTGGCGACCGTTTCGCCGATCACCTTGGGATTGGCGCCCGGGTAGCTGGCGTGCACCACCACGGTCGGTGGCACCACTTCCGGGTATTCGCCGATCGGCAGTTTGAACAGCGAGATCGTGCCGGCGATCAGCAGCAGCACCGACAGCACGCCGGCGAGGATCGGTCGATCCACAAAATATTGAGCGAGTTTCATCGGATCAGTCCTGCGCGCTGGTCAGCGCATTGCCTTTGGGAAGGCCGCCGCTGGCGACCTGGCTGGCCGTGGCATCGAGGCTGCGCGTGGCCATCGCGACCTTGGTCGGATTGACTTCCATGCCGGGGCGCACGTGCTGCAGGCCGTTGACGACAATGACGTCGCTGCTGCTCAGACCGTCGGTGACCACGCGCAGGCCGTCGATCAGCGGGCCGGTGGTGATCTTGCGGTAGTCGACCTTGCGATCCTTGTCGAGCACGTAGACGAACTTGTTGCCGAGATCGGTGCCAACCGCGCGATCGTCGATCAGCGCACGCGGCTGCTTGCTCTCGCTGCGCAGCTGCATGTGCACGTACAGGCCGGGCGTGAAGCTGCCATCGGTGTTGTCGAACACGGCACGCAGGCGAATCGTGCCGCTGGCGGCGCTCAGCTGGTTGTCGACGAAGTCGATGCGGCCGTTGTGCGGAAAGCCGCTTTCATCGGCCAAGGCCATGGCAATCTGCGGCGCGGCGCCGTGCTCGCGCCGGATGCGGTCGAGCTTGAGGTAGCTGTGCTCGTCGACGTCGAAGTACGCATACACCGGATTGACGCTGACCACGCTGGTCAGCACGTCGCTCGGCGTCACCAGGTTGCCCGCGGTGATCAGAGCGTTGCTGACGCGCCCGTCGATGGGCGCGCGCACTTCGGTGAACGCGCGGTTGAGCTGGGCGGCCTCGAGTGCCGCGCTATCGGCGGCCACCTGTCCCTTGGCACTTTGCGATGCCGTGCTCATGCGGTCGGCTTCTTCGCGCGATACCGCGTGCTGATCAAGCAGCTTCTGCGCGCGTGCCGCGTTCGCGTCGGCCAGCACCAATTCGGCATGCGCCTGGCCCAGGTTGGCCTGCAGCCGATCGACCTCGGCCTGATACGGGCGCGGATCGATCTGGAACAGCAGCTGGCCTTTCTTGACCATCGCGCCTTCGGTAAACAGCACGCGGTCGACGTAGCCGCTCACCCGGGGCCGCAGTTGAATGGTGTCGATCGCCTGCAGCCGGCCGGTGAACTCATCGGCATCGCTGACCGTGCGAACCAGGGTCTGCGCCACGGTCACCGCCGGCGGTGGCGGTGCGCTGTTGGTCTGCGCGTGGCTTTCGCCGTGTTGGCCAAGCACCGCCCAGCTGCCGATCACCAGGGCAATGGCCAGGGCGAGGGGAATCCAGCGCTTTTTTGTTGCGTTCGTTGACATGATCGATCTCCAGAAACAGGGCACGCACGGTGGGGCCGGCGGCGAAGGCTGGAGAGAATAGGTGTACCAGGCGGTATAGATAATCCGTTCGCGGCGCACTACACTCGTGAGTCAGAATCACGAATCAGTGGGAAAACCAGGCTATGGAAGACTTTTCAGCTATATCGACCTTCGTGCGCGTGGTCGAAGCCAAGAGTTTCGCCGCCGCAGCCAGCCAGCTGGGCATGACGCCGTCGGGCGTGAGCCGGGCTGTGGCCCGACTGGAAACCCAGCTAGGCACCCGGCTGCTGTCGCGCTCCACGCGGTCGCTGCGGCTGACCGACGACGGCGCCTCGTTCCACGCCCGCTGCAAAGAAATTCTGGCCGACCTGGCCGAAGCTACCGAGGCGCTGGGGCAGGCGCGGATTCATCCGGTCGGCAAGCTGCGCGTGGCGGCCCATTCGGCGATCGGCCGCTCGGCGATCATCCCCAACCTGGTGGAGTTCGAGGGCCGCTACCCGGATATCCGGCTCGAACTGGCGATGTGCGACTACCCGTTCGACCTCAATGAAGAGGGCTACGACTGCGCCATCCGCATGGGCGACCTGGAGGATTCCAGCCTGATCGCGCGCAAGCTCGGCCACTTCAGCAACGTGCTGCTGGCCGCACCGTCTTATCTGGCCCGGCACGGTATCCCGCACACGATCGACGACCTGCGCCAGCACCGCTGCATCAACTATGTTTTCCCCAGTACCGGCAAGGCCTACCAGTGGCAGTTCGATACGCCGAGCGGTCGGGTCGAGCTGGATGTCGACGCGCACATGCTGATCAACGACGGCGAATCGGTGATCCAGGCGGCGGTCGCCGGCCTGGGCATCATCCAGGTGCCGCACTGCCTGGCGGCTGCGGCGCTGGCCAAGGGCGAGCTGGAAATCGTCATGACCGACACGATTTCTACCGGCTCACCGCTGTGGATCGTCTACCCGCAGAAGCGCCATTTGTCGGCGCGCGTGCAGGCCTTTATCGAGTGGGTCAGCGAGCTGTTTCAGCGCACCTGCGAGCCGCAGTGTCTGCTCAATGCGCGGCTCGCCGCCGAGGCGACGACGAGAGAGATCGAACGCATCACCGCGGCGGCGTGATTCGCGGCCGAAGGCCTAGCCGCCCGAGGGCACCAGCAACAGCAGCGCGATGCCCAGCACAATGCGATAGATCGCAAACGCGGTGAAGCGATGGCTGCGGATATAGCCCAGCAGCCACTTTACCGCGACAAAGCCGACAATCAGCGAAACGACGAAACCGACGATCAGCGCGCTCCAGTCCTCGTTGGCGGCGCCGCCGTCCTTGAGCACTTTCAGCAGCTCGTAGCCGGTCGCCGCGTACATGGTTGGAATGCCGACCAGAAACGCGAACTCAGTGGCCGCCGCGCGGTTGCTGGTACCGGCCAGCATGGCGGTAAAAATCGTGGCACCCGAACGCGAGGTGCCGGGAAATACGCCGGCGACCATCTGCGCAATGCCGACCAGAATCGCCACGCGCCAGGTCACCTGGGTGCGATCGGCTTGCCGCGCCGCGATTTGTTCGGCGGCGATCATCCAGATGCCGCCGATCAGCAGCGCCCATGCGATCGGCGTAATCGTTTCAGGCAGCTTGAAGTGGAAATGCACGACGATGATCGCGCCGAGCACCGAGGTGATCAGAAAGCTCACGATCAGCTTCAGCAGATAGTCGCGATTGGCCGGCTCGCGCCACTGCGAAAAGAGCTGCCAGATGCGCTTCCAGTAAATAAACGTGATCGCGAGAATCGCGCCGGCCTGGATGCCGACGTTGAAAAGATCCGAACGCGCGCCTAGCCCGAATTTCTCGGCAATCAGCAGATGACCCGTGCTGGAGATCGGCAGAAATTCGGTAATGCCTTCGATGATGCCGAGCAGGATGACGTGGATCAGATCAGTCACAGGACGCAAACCTTCAAGAGGGCGGCGCGGCCGCCGCGGACACGGGAGCCTAGCTTAGGTGCGCATGCTTCGCGAGATCTGTCGTAAGGCGGGCGATCGAAAGGCTTTGAGAGGAAAACTAGGCCGCGAGCCGCCGGTGGCCACGCAATAAGTTACGGCCTTTAAGCTGCCCCATCTGCCGTTGAAAACAACAGTGAATTTGGTTTCAACCAAAACTACCGAGAACCGCGGGCAAGCGACGAAAAAACCCGAGGCGAAATTAATTGCGTCTTTGTATTGCAATGCACCAACAACTGGGGCACGATCAAGTCATCGGCAAGATTTTGGCGTCATCCGTGGCAGCGCTATCAGCGCGCCCATATGGCTCGAAATATCTCGTTGTAGGGATCCCGGTCAGACACTGGCGCGCCTTGGCGCTGCGTTAGAACACTGCGCGTGTTGATTGCTGCGCCCCGCCTGACCGCACTGCCAAAACGGCCAAAAACACGGCTGCCGCTCGTAGCGTGAGTTGCGCCACATGTGGGCTGTGCTTCGCATATGTCACGGGCTGTCGGCGCCGGCCGCCTGTGAGTGAACCCGAGTCCACGGCTCACCTCATCAAGACTTCGCTTATCTGTGTGGCCGAGTATCCGCCGCACAAGCCATGCTGTTGCCGATGCGCCAGCCATACGATGGCTAGCCTTGTCGACCCTGTCGGAGTTGCATTAGGTTATGGACGTCCAGACGTCTGAAACCTGTGCGCTTCAAATATAGCTAGGGAGTTTACTGATGAAGCGAGCATCTCAATGGATACTGGCAAGCGCGGTGATGATGGGAGATCCGGTGGCGGCGCTGGCCGACGATGCCCCGGTGAGCAAATTCATTGGCAGCGTCTCGGTAACGAACGACTATATTTTCCGCGGCCTCTCGCAAACCAATCGCAAGCCGGCGTTTCAGCCCGGCATCGAGTACGACGACGCCAGCGGCTGGTACGTCGGCGCCTGGGGCAGCAACGTCAGCTGGCTGTCGGACGTCTCCACCGACGATGCGCGGGTTTCCAACAGTGTCGAGATCGATGGCTACGCCGGTTACCGCGGCAGCCTCAGCCCGGACTGGGCGTACGACGTGGGGCTGTATACCTACTACTACCCCGGCAGCTATCCGGCCAGCTTCACTCGGCCGTACACCACCGAGGCCTACGCATCGCTGGCCTGGAAAGGGATAGCCCTGAAATATTCCTACGGCTTGACCAACCTGTTCGGCTTCGCCAACAGCAAGCACAGCGACTACGTCGATCTTTCTTACAACGTCGAGTTCGCCCCCGGCTGGACCTTCAACAGCCACATCGGCCATCAGGAGGTGCCGCATAACCCCGGCTATTCCTATGACGACTGGCGGATTGGCGTGACGCGCGCGTTTGCCAACGGCTATTCGATCGCACTGGGCTATTACGACACCAATGCGAAGCGCAGCGCCTATACCAACCCCGAAGGTCATTACGTCGGTCGGGCCACCGGCATTCTCACCGTGAGCAAATCGTTCTGAACAACGATCGGCCATTTGTGGTTTTATGAAAGAGAAGTCGTGGCATAGGTGGGATCGGGAAAAATTATCGAGCGGGCGCTCAAACCAGCCGCCTCGGGCGACCAGGGCGGCACTAACGTCTGGAGATGTGCATGAAATTGATCAGCTGCATCATCCGGCCCTACAAGTTGGACGAAGTGCGTGACGCGTTGACCAATGCCGGCGTCAGCGGCATCACCGTCAGCGAAGTGCGTGGCTTCGGACGACAGAAGGGCCATACCGAGCTCTACCGCGGTGCGGAGTACGTGGTGGATTTTCTGCCCAAGCTCAAGCTTGAGGTGGTGATTGCCGACGAGCTGCTCGACACGGTGCTCGAAGCCGTCCAGCAGTCCGCGAAAACCGGCAGCGTGGGCGATGGCAAGATTTTCATCAGCACCATCGAACAGGTCATCCGCATTCGAACCGGCGAGCTCGACGCCGACGCCCTCTAAATTCTGCCCTGCGAGGTTTCCATGAAACAGCTTTCGTCGATCTGCCACTCGCGCTGTCTACCCGGGTGGATGCCCTCATTCGTATTCCTGTGTCTGCTTCTGTTGGCACCGTCCGCATTTGCCGCCGCGCCGGTCGCGCAGGTGGTCGATAAAGGCGACGTGGCATGGATGCTCACCTCGACCCTGCTGGTGCTGCTGATGACCGTGCCGGGCCTGGCGCTGTTCTACGGAGGCCTGGTGCGCTCGAAGAATGTGCTGTCGGTGCTGATGCAGGTGATGACGGTGTTCTCGATGATCCTGGTGCTTTGGGTCATCTACGGCTACAGCCTGGCATTCACCGAAGGCAACGCCTTCATCGGTGGCTTTAGCAAGCTGTTCCTGAAAGGCGTCACCAAGGACACGCTGTCAGCTACCTTCAGCGCCAACGTGTCGCTGCCCGAGTACGTGTTCATCGTGTTCCAGTCGACCTTCGCCGGCATTACCGGCGCGCTGATCGTCGGCTCGTTCGCCGAACGCATGCGCTTCCGCGCCGTGCTGGCCTTCACCGCGCTGTGGTTCACCTTTGCCTACCTGCCGATCGCGCACATGGTCTGGTTTGGGCCGGACGGCTTCATGTTCGCCAAGGGCGCGCTGGATTTCGCAGGCGGCACCGTGGTGCACATCAATGCCGGTATTGCCGGTCTGGTCGGCGCCTATATGGTTGGACCGCGCCTGGGCTTGGGGCGTGAGTCGATGAAGCCACATAACGTGACCTACACCATGATCGGCGCGGCCCTGCTGTGGGTCGGCTGGTTCGGCTTCAACGCAGGCTCCAATCTGGAAGCCAACAGTGGCGCGGCGCTGGCCTTCATCAACACCCTGGTTGCCACGGCGATGGCGGTGCTGGCCTGGCTGATCGTTGAAGTCGTCACCCGCGGCAAACCGTCGATAGTCGGCGGCGCGTCCGGCGCGGTCGCCGGGCTGGTGGCCATTACGCCGGCTTGCGGCACGGTCGGGCCGATGGGCTCGCTGGTGATCGGTGCCCTGGCCAGCATCTGCTGCGTCTGGGGCGTGACCGGGCTGAAGAAGATCCTGAAGGTGGACGATGCGCTGGACGTGTTCGGCGTGCACGGCATCGGCGGCATCGTCGGCGCGTTGCTGACCGGTGTGTTCAGCGCTCCGCTGCTCGGCGGCACCGGCTTTGGCACCGGCAATACCACGATGGCGCAGCAGGTCGGCGTGCAGGCGCTTGGCGTCGGCATCACCCTGGTATGGAGCGGTGTGGTCTCGGTGATCATCTACCTGGTCGTCAAGCTGATCTTCGGACTGCGCGTCAGCCCGGAAGCCGAGCGCGAAGGCCTGGATATCAGTTCGCACGGCGAGAGCGCCTACGAGGGCTGAGCGAGACCCTATAGCGGGGCGGCGGCCCGGCGCTTCGGCGACCCCGCCGCCGCCCCGTTACGCATCATATTGGTGCAAATATCGACAGACATTGCCCATGTATGATGCGGTGAGTGGGTCTGCGATCGTCACCAAGCCGCGCAAAGGCTGGCAGAATCGGCGTTCCACCCCGTGGCATGACGCTTGCTAAAACCGTTTGTTAATCACTAGCCGAGGTTGTTCTATGTCCGCCGCCAAGAAAGTGCTCGATCTGATCCAGGAACATGAGGTCGAGTTTGTCGACTTCCGCTTCGCCGACATTCTCGGTGTCCACCACCACGTCAGTTTCCCCGCCCACAGCATCGACGACTCGACGTTCGAAGACGGCAAGATGTTCGACGGTTCGTCGATTTCCGGCTGGAAGGGCATCAACGAGTCGGACATGGTGCTGCTGCCCGATCCGGACACCGCCTATCTCGATCCGTTCAGCGCGCACACGCAGCTGGTTCTGCACTGCGACGTGCTCGAGCCGTCGACCATGCAGGCCTACGGCCGCGACCCGCGCTCGATCGCCAAGCGCGGCGAAGAATTTCTGAAGTCCACCGGTATCGCCGACACCGCCTACTTCGGTCCGGAGCCCGAGTTCTTCATCTTCGATTCGGTGCGCTGGCAGAACGACATGGGCCACGCCTTCTACGAGATCACCTCGCAGGAAGCGGCCTGGAGCTCCAAGTACAAGTACGACGGCGACAACACCGGCCATCGCCCGGGCGTCAAAGGCGGCTACTTTCCGGTGCCGCCGGTCGATTCGCTGGCCGACCTGCGCGCCGACATGTGCAAGGTGCTGGAGTCGCTGGGCCAGACCGTCGAAGTGCACCATCACGAAGTGGCCAACGCGGGCCAGTGCGAGATCGGCGTCAAGTTCAACACGCTGGTCAAGAAGGCCGACGAGCTGATCACCATGAAGTACGTGGTAAAGAACGTGGCGCACCAGAACGGCAAGACCGTGACCTTCATGCCCAAGCCCATCGTCGGCGACAACGGCAGCGGCATGCACGTGCATCAGTCGCTGAGCAAGGGCGGTGAGAACCTGTTTGCCGGCGATCTCTACGGTGGCCTGTCGCAGACCGCGCTGTGGTACATCGGCGGCATCTTCAAGCACGCGCGCGCGATCAACGCGTTCTCCAACTCCACCACCAACAGCTACAAGCGCCTGGTGCCGGGCTTCGAAGCGCCGGTGATGCTGGCCTATTCGGCACGCAACCGTTCGGCCAGCTGCCGCATCCCGTACGTGGCCAGCCCGAAGGGTCGCCGTATCGAGGTGCGCTTCCCCGATCCGATGCAGTCGGGCTATCTGACCTTCACCGCGCTGATGATGGCCGGCCTGGACGGCATCATCAACAAGATCGACCCGGGCGCGCCGGCTGACAAGGATCTGTACGATCTGCCGCCGGAAGAGGAGAAGAACATCCCGCAGGTCTGCTCCAGCCTCGACGTGGCGCTGGAAGCGCTGGACAAGGATCGCGACTTCCTCAAGGCCGGCGGCGTGTTCACCGACGACTTCATCGATGCCTATATCGAGCTGAAGATGAAGGAAGTCACCCGCTACCGCGCCAGCACGCATCCGGTCGAATTCCAGATGTACTACACGTTCTGAGTTTTAGTCATTGCGGCAAAAGAAACGGGCGCTCAGGCGCCCGTTTCTTTTTATGGCGCCAGCGCCATGTCCGACAGAAGTCTCAGCCGATATCGTCCGAGCCTTCGTTGACGCCTTCAAACAGAAAAGTCGACAGATAGCGTTCGCCGGTATCCGGCAGCATTGCCAGCAGCACGGAACCGTCGGGCGCCTCCTTGGCTACTTCCAGTGCAGCGGCGAGCGTGGCACCGGCCGAGATGCCGACAAATATGCCTTCCTTCTGCGCCAGGTCGCGAGCGGTATTGCGCGACAGCACGTCGTCCACCAGCACGATGCGCTCGGCGATGTCGCGATTCAGCACGCCAGGCAGGAAGTCGGGCGTCCAGCCCTGGATCTTGTGCGGCTGCCATTCTTTACCCGACAGCAGCGCGGCGCCAGCCGGCTCGGTGGCGATGACTTTCACGTCGGGCCGCGCCAGCTTGAGCACCTCACCCACGCCGGTGATGGTGCCGCCGGTGCCCCAGCCGCTGACGAAATAGTCCAGCCGTCGTCCGGCGAAATCGCGCAGGATTTCCGGCCCGGTGGTGTTGCGGTGGTAGGCGGGGTTGGCCGGATTGTCGAACTGGTTCGCGAGAAACCAGCCGTGCTTCTGTGCCAGCTCCTTCGCTTTGCGCACCATGCCGGTGCCGCGCTCCGCCGCCGGGGTTAGGAGCACCTTGCCGCCGTAGGCGCGAATCAGCTTGCGGCGTTCCACCGAAAAGGTCTCGCTCATGACCGCGACAAACGGATAACCGCGCGCGGCACAAACCGCGGCCAGCGCCACGCCGGTGTTGCCCGAGGTGGCTTCCACGACGGTCTGGCCCGGTTTCAGCGCGCCGTGCTTTTCGGCGTCCAGAATGATCGCCAGCGCGAGCCTGTCCTTGACCGAACCGGCCGGATTGAACGCCTCCACCTTGACGTAGACATCCAAGTGCTTGGGTGCGAGACGGTGCAGCTTTACCACCGGCGTGTTGCCGATCGTGTCGAGAATGCTGTCGTAGATCATGCGGGCTCCGGGAAAACAGGCGGGTGTAGGTGAGAGATCATCGCGCACCGCAACGAGAGTTGCGCTATGGCCGGTGAATCGCGCTCAGTCGGACGCCTTCGCCGCGACGCTCTCTGGCCGGAAGCGATACTACGGCGGGCGCGGTGGGAACCCATGCAGCCCCGAGCGGCGCCTGCCCGAACCAGGCGAGCGAATGCGCCAGCGCAGCGACCTCACCGAGTATCAACAGGGCGGGCGATTTCACGGCGTGCGCCTGCGCCCGCTCGGCCAGCTGCGCCAGCGTGCCGGTGACGACCCGCTGATGTTGGCGCGTGCCGTTCTCGATCAACGCAAACGGCGTCGAGGCGGCGCGGCCGTGTTCGATCAGCCTCGACTGCAGCGTCGGCAGCTCACCGACGCCCATGTAGACGCCCAGCGTTTGCCGCTCCTGCGCCAGCGCCGGCCAGTCGAGCGTATCCATGGAGGACTTGCAGTGCGCCGTGACAAAACGCACCGACTGCGCGTGATCGCGATGCGTCAGCGGAATGCCCGCATACGCGGCGCAGGCCACCGCGGCAGTGATGCCGGGCACCACCTCAAATGGAATGTCGTGCTCGCGCAGAAACTCGAGTTCCTCGCCGCCGCGGCCGAACACGAACGGATCGCCGCCCTTCAAACGCACCACACGCTTGCCGGCGCGGGCGTGTTCCAGCAGCAGCGCATGGATGCCATCCTGCGTGGTGTGATGGTGGCCGGCCTGCTTGGCCACTTCGATGCGGTCGGCGTCGCGTCGCGCCAGATCGAGCACCTCGGAACTCACCAGCCTGTCGTGAAGAATCACGTCGGCCTCGTTCAATGCGCGCAGCGCGCGCAAGGTAAGCAGGCCGGGGTCGCCAGGACCTGCGCCGACCAGCACGACGGATCCAGGCGATCGCACCGGTGCTGAAGCGAGCAGCTGTTCCGCCGCCTCCATGGCGCGCTCCGGCTGACCCTGCCGCAGGAGCATGGCCACTGGGCCGGTAAAAAGATCCTCGTAAAAACTGCGCCGACCGGACAGGTCCGGATGGCGCAGACGAATGCGCTTGCGCAATCGCGAGGCCAGCGAAGCCAGCGCGCCCAGCGAATGATCGAGCAGCGTTTCCAGCCGCTCGCGCAGCAGGCGTGCCAGCATCGGCGCATCGCCGCCGCTGGAAATAGCGATCGTCAGCGGCGCGCGATCAATTACCG